>NZ_MIIZ01000757.1:0-3667 GCF_001743005.1 Shigella sp. FC1967
CACTTTTTTCGCAAGGAACTCATCATAAGTACCTTGGAAATTAGTCACTTTTTCAGGTGTGATTTCAATAATACGATTTGCCAATGAGCTCACAAAATTCACGGTCATGAGAAACAAAAATCAATGTACCTTGATAAAGTTCTAATGCCATATTCAGTGATTCGATAGATTCCATATCTAAGTGGTTCGTTGGTTCATCCATAATCAAAATGTTTGGTTTTTGCATCATCAATTTACCAAATAACATTCTGCCTTTTTCACCACCGGATAAAACTTGAACCGATTTTTTCAAGTCATCTTGTGAGAACAGTAAACGACCTAATACGCTACGTACAGATTGCTCGTCGTCGTCTGGTTTCATCCATAAACTCATCCAATCAAACACCGTCATATCGACTTCAAAATCAGTTGCATGATCTTGTGCATAATAGCCAATATTTGAATTTTCAGACCATTTTAAACGACCCGTATCCGATGTTAATTCACCAACTAATGTTTTGATCATTGTCGATTTACCCACACCGTTATTACCTAAAATGGCCACTTTTTCGCCCACTTCAAGCATCATATTGACGTTCTTAAACAGCGGAGGATTATCATCATAGCCTTTAGAGATATTTTCCACTTCAAGCGCATTACGGAATAATTTTTTCTCTTGTTCAAAGCGAATGAATGGGTTTTGGCGACTCGATGCTTTAACTTCAGCTAATTGAATTTTTTCAATTTGTTTTGCTCGAGATGTTGCTTGGCGTGATTTAGAGGCATTAGCACTAAAGCGACTTACGAAAGATTGTAATTCACTAATTTGTGCTTTTTTCTTTGCATTATCCGCTAATAAACGCTCACGAGCCTGGGTTGCAGCAAACATATATTCATCATAGTTACCCGGATGAACAGCGAGTGAACCATAATCTAAGTCAGCCATGTGCGTACATACCATATTTAGGAAGTGGCGGTCATGGGAAATAATGATCATGGTACTGTTACGTTCATTTAGCGTTTGCTCAAGCCAACGAATGGTATCAATATCCAAGTTGTTCGTCGGTTCGTCTAGTAACAGAATATCAGGATCAGCAAACAGGGCTTGTGCAAGTAACACACGTAATTTCCACCCTGGAGCCACTTCACTCATAGGACCATTATGTTGTTCTAATGGAATACCTACATTTAGCAATAATTCGCCCGCACGAGATTCAACGGTATAGCCGTCCATTTCACCAAACTTAACTTCGAGATCAGCAACACGTAAACCGTCTTCTTCGCTCATTTCAGGTAAGTTATAGATGCGTTCGCGCTCTTGTTTCACTTCCCAAAGTTCAGTGTGCCCCATGATCACCGTATCAAGCACAGTAAACTCTTCATAAGCAAACTGGTCTTGTTTTAGTTTACCAAGACGTTCATTAGGATCGAGAAACACGTTGCCACTACTTGGCACTAAATCGCCACCTAAAATTTTCATAAAGGTTGATTTACCGCTACCGTTAGCACCGATTAAACCATAGCGATTTCCGCCACCGAATTTGACAGAAATGTTTTCAAACAGTGGCTTTGAGCCAAACTGCATAGTGATATTATTGCTGATTAACAAGACAAATACTCATTATTAGTGAATGACAAAAGGTAATGGGGCGGCATTATGCCACAAGTTACCCCTATTAAGACAGTAAAGTGAAGAATGTCTGTTAAGGAATTTTTTCTACAAGAGAAAAAACTCATCATATTGTGAGTTATTACCCATAACAAAAGTAAGGAAAAGAGATAGGGAAGAAGGCAAGTAAAAAACACTAAGTCCTTATTCTTACCTTCACTGTTAATGAGAGTTATACTAAATGGGAGAAAATAAAAGCAGATAAAATCCTATTCTAACGTATTAAGAAAAACTTTAAGCAATTGATTTAACGCTTGTTGCTCTTGTTGTGATAACCCAGAGACTAAACGTTTTTGATTTTCAGCGTGTGCTTCTATCACTTGGTTGATTAATTTTAGGCCTTCCGCTGTTAGCGAAACTAAAAAACTGCGTCCATCTTCCGGATTAACGTTACGAATAACCCAACCTGCTTTTTCTAATTGATCAATACGATTTGTCATCGTGCCTGATGTAACCATCAGGGTTGATAGCATTTCACCCGGAGAGAGGGTGTAAGGATCTCCTGCACGCCGTAGTGTAGCAAGAACATCAAAACTTGATGTATTTAAGCCAAATTGAGAGAAAACTTTCTCCATTTCGCGCGAAAGATGCAAAGTAATATTCCCCAATCGTCCAATTAATCCCATCGGGCTAATATCAAGATCAGGGCGCTCGCGCTGCCATTGTTTAGTAATGTTATCGATTCTATCCATGCATTTATCATGTCAATTATTTATCTTGACGTCAAGGTATTATCAATTTATCTTGACCTCAAGATAAATGAGCCTAGTAACAACTAACCGAGTGATTTTATGAATCGATACACAACATTACTATTAACGGCATTGGCTCCCATTGTATGGGGGAGCACTTATATTGTGACAACGGAAATGTTGCCAGCTAATGTTCCCATGACATTAGCTGCATTGCGTGCATTACCTGCAGGAATTTTATTATTAATTATCATGAGACAACTGCCACAGGGCATATGGTGGCTACGTGTAATTATTTTGGGTATTTTAAATTTCTCACTGTTTTGGTGGTTATTATTTATTTCAGCCTATCGTTTACCCGGTGGCGTTGCTGCAACAGTAGGGGCGGTGCAGCCTTTAATTGTTTTATTTTTATCTCGTTGGTTATTACAAACGCGCCTATCCTGGTTATCTATCTCAGCCGCATTAGGGGGCATTTTTGGTGTAGCAATACTCATTCTGACACCAAATGCAGCACTCGATCCTATCGGAATAATTGCAGGATTAGGAGGCGCATTTTCTATGGCAACAGGTACTGTATTAAGTCGTCGTTGGCAACCGCCGGTTACACCTTTAACTTTTACAGCTTGGCAATTAACCGCAGGTGGTGCTGTATTATTACCTTTTGCCTTATTATTTGAACCTGCATTACCTTCATTAACAGGTATTAACCTTTTAGGCTTGGCTTATTTAACCTTAATTGGTGGCGCATTAACCTATATTTTCTGGTTTAGAGGGCTCGCATTATTAGGCCCAAGCTCTGTGGCTTCATTAGGCTTTTTAAGCCCACTAAGTGCAGTTATTTTAGGTTGGGCATTACTAGGACAACAATTAACGAGTTTACAAATACTGGGAATGATCGTGATATTACTCAGTATCTGGGCTAATCAACAGTCAGAAAAACGAGAAAGAGTAAAACTTCAATCACTTAGTTAGCGAAAAAACGCCTTATATCCTCGCCCAGTGCGGGCGAGGATATAAGGCGAAAAGCCCGCAGGGCTTTAAAGATCAATCAGGCGTTGACTGGCTCTGAACGTAGGCTCTGAGTGTTTCAATCGTTGCCCCTCCGGAGCTACAGACAAAGTACGACCTTGACCACAAAAAGTCCCGTTTTACTTTGCGTCCGTAAATGTGTGTTTTGCTGGCGCAGCAGGCGCGACGATACTGATTTCAGATTGTTGACCATCACACTGACCGCCAGTTTTGGCGGGTAAGCAACCAGCAGATGCACATGGTCAGGCTCTCCGTCCATCTCAATAATTTCGCATTCAAGTTTTGCCGCAGCGGA
>NZ_MIIZ01000758.1:0-3661 GCF_001743005.1 Shigella sp. FC1967
ATCATCATTAACCAGTTGTTTAGTCTTAAATGATAAATCGCTATTTAGACTACCTAATATGCCTTGTTGATTGATTACGTTGCCACTTTGAATAGTTAATGGTGATGTTATTGGCACTTATTGAGCCATCATCATTAACCAGTTGTTTAGTCTTAAATGATAAATCGCTATTTAGACTACCTAATATGCCTTGTTGATTGATTACGTTGCCACTTTGAATAGTTAACTGATCAGCAGAAACAATACGGCCTTGTGTGCTATCAATATCCCCACTATTGATAGTCAATGTCCCTTTTGTTTCGATCCCCTTATTACCATCAATTGTTTGACGATTAATCAGGTTATCACGCAAAGTTAATTGTAATTGTTGAGGAGAAAACAGATGCCCTTGGCTATTATTTAGCGATATTCCTTTTAATGTTAAATTGGCTAATTCGCTAAGGATTTGACCTGATTGGTTAGTCACGATATTCGTTTGTAAATCAACTTGCTGCTTAGCTAGAAGTTGTCCTTGTTGATTATTAAGATCACCACTGTGAATATTTAATCCACCTTGACTAACTATTCCGCCACTTTTTTTGTGTGTCACTGTTCGTTATTTTGTGCTGGTGGCTATCAATAATGAGATCTTTGCCAGTCATAATCAGTCCAGCATGATTATTTATCGCACCTGTTTTTAACGCTGCACTATCTGATAAGATTAATCGCCCAAATTGGTTGATAAAATCGGCTTTGGCTGTATTTAATTGTAATTGACTCGCGCTGATATCACCTTGGCTATTATCTAATGATCCCGTATTCAGTAGTAAGTTTTGTATTGCCTGAATGCCTTGATCTTTTTGTGTATCACGATTAATTATCGGCTGGTTATTTGAGTTAATAGTGATATTAACTGCCTGTATTAACCCTGATGTATTATTCCATCCTTGCGTATTCGCCGTAAAATCGCCTTGTGTAACGATTTTACCCTGTTGGCTATTAACCGTTTTACTTTGCAGATCAAGACTGTTTTTAGCATTGATAATCCCTTGGCTATTGTTAATGTCACCAACGTCTAAATGCAATTCTCCTCGACTAACAATACCGCCAGATTGATGCGTATTTTGATTATTTAACTCACCACCTTGAGTTGCCAACCACGCGGATTTTTCTGATTGAATAACCCCTTGGCTGTTATCAACATTATTTGCTGTTAATCCTAGTCTATCTTGCGAAACTATTGCACCTTGTTGGTTATCTGCATTTCCCGTTAAAGTGATATTTAATCCATTAGCGCCAATTTCGCCTTTAGCGTTATTTAATGTACCCGCTTTTATTTCGCTATTACTTTTACTGACGATTTTCCCTGTCGTATTATCAAGCTTATTGTTCAGGGTGAGATCACTAGTTTTATCGGCATGGATATTGCCTTGCTGGTTAGTTAATATATTGGCATTAAGTTTAAGAGTGTCCGCAGATATCAATGTACCTTTATTGTTAGTAATGGCTTCTTTGGCGGTTATATCTAGGCGGCTTTGGTTTAAAGTTCTTACCTCACCTTGTGTATTATCTATCTCTTGGACATTGAGTGTTAATGCACCTTGCGTCTGAATATTACCGCGTTGGTTACTAAGTGTTTTTTCTACGTTAATGGATGTTAGTTCAGTACCCGTTTGCTTTAAATTAGCGTCATTATGATTAAGATTAACAGCACTAATCTCTATTTTTTTTCGCTTGGGTTGTGGCTTTTTCTAAATCTAAATATTGCCCTTGTAGAGAAAACTGCCCTGTTGTTAAGAGGGAGCCTTCTTTACCTAATAGCGTTTCGGTTTTTAGGGTAATAGCACCTTGTTGAGGCAGTGATATTGTACCTTGTTGATTATTCAGTTCCGTTGTTTTAATGATCAATTGGCGACCAAGACTTTGAATATCACCACGTTGATTATTCAAATTTTTATGATGTAAAGAGAGATTTCCGACGGTGTTAATCTCTCCTTTTTGGTTATTGAGTGTAATGGAATTGAGTTTTAAATCATGGCTACCTAGTTGGCTTAATTTACCTTCATTATTATCAATCAAGTTAGGCGCAATAAGTTGAAGTTTATCACCACTGATCTCACCTTTACGATTAATAATCGCTGTTTTCGCATTAAGCATTACTGTATTGGCATTAACTTGAGCAAGCTCTGTTTTAATTTGCCCTACGGATGTCGTAATTTGTAGATCTTTACTTTGTGTTTTGCTGTTTGAAATATCAACATTTTTAGCCGTTAAATTAATTTTATCGCCACTTAAATGCTGACCTGCAGAAATAATGTCATCCGCTATATTCAAAGTTAGCGAGGCAGGATGAACTGCATTACCGCTATTATCAACACCAGCACCTAATTGGCTCTTTTGTGCAGCCAAATAACCTTTAGCATCAATTTGAATATTTTCTTGGGCTAATATTTTTCCTGATGCGGCTTGAGAAACGTTTTCTGTTGCTTTTAGCTGGATATTATTTTTAGCTTGCAGCATGCCACTATTAACAAGATCACCCGTGGTATTTAGCGCTAGATCCTTATCTCCCGTGATCACCCCTTGGTTATTGACACTTGCCGTGTCAACTTGTAGTTGTGTTTGAGATTGAATTAGCCCCGTATTTATTAGCTGACCATTCTCATTGAGTGTTAATCCCCCCGCTTCAGCCCCAATTTCACCGGCATTGCGTACACCAACACCATGTTCTGTACCCACCAATTTAATTTTGTTGGCATACATACCACCAACCAGTGCCACGTCAATGGCATAATCATTTTGTTTAGCTGCCGAATTATCTTGGCTGATCACATTGCCATCATTATCTAAGGTATTTTTACCTGTTGTAATTTCTAATTTATTAGCTTGAATACGTGAATTAACGTCTACGGCACGCGCTAAGATACGAGTGTAATCACTTTGGCTATCATTTAAACCACTGCCAGAAATCACTATTTTTCCGTTATTAATTTCATAACCAGAAATTGCACCTTCTTGTGTTAATGCATTACCAGCAACTAACGTGGTATTTACCGCATTAATAAAGCCACATCCTTGACAACTAATACCCGCAGGGTTAGCGATAATAATTTCCGCTCGTTTTCCAGCAACTTCAATAAATCCATTGAGTTGGCTAGGATTTTGGCTATTAATTTCATTTAAAATAACATTCGCTTCGCCTTTAACCAGCCATGGATTTCCTGTTACCATGCCCGCTAATTGAGTTTGTGTATCTTGTAGACTGTTATTAAGGATCGCCCCTTTATTATCAATATCAAATTGCGTAAATTGGTTACGTGATACACCATGTTGATTAGGTTGCTGGATATTAACTTGAGCCAACCCATTGCTGGTTTGTAATACCGTTGCTTGTTGGTTGTTTGGCGCGTGCTGATCTGCGATGATTTGGCTGGCTTGCACAGAAAAACTCACCATGCCTTGCATCAATAATAAAAGAAATGCCACACGATTTAGCGAACTTTTAATGGGTGATGAGAAAAGAGTATTGCGCTTATTATTTTCACCACAAGATTTCGTTAATTCAGAAACAACAACCATTAATTGTCGAGTACGATTATAAATAACGCGATAACATAATTTATTCATAAGTAGGATCCTTGCCAAAAAGACAATATAAATTTTATTTAGTTATTATTTTTTA
>NZ_MIIZ01000759.1:0-3659 GCF_001743005.1 Shigella sp. FC1967
CAAGTAGTCACAAATAGCGCATTAAATGGAGTAATTTTTACGTATAGATAAATATACGTAAAATATAATAAAAAAAAACTGTTAATAACCTGCGCTCAATAGTTAAGTTATATATTGAATAAAGAAAGAATAAAATTAACAGTAAAATAGATTATGTTATCTTTTATTTTGTAATTCGTTACAAGGGAAAATCAGTAAACCCGTTGTGTCGTGACACAGCGATAAACTGGTAAACAGACTTTAATCATGAGTCGTTTGCCTAAATTATCAAGGGTAGGAGCAGCTGATGAGCCAAAGTACGCTAAGAGTAGACGAGTTATATACAGATGAAATTGAAGAGAACATGGAAGAGTTCGATGAAGTTGCTGCAAAAGAGGCTGAAAATGAGTCTGATGCTCAAGATGAAATTGAACTTATTGAAGGAGTCAACCAGCGTGCGCTCGATGCAACTCAGCTTTATTTAGGAGAAATTGGTTATTCTCCTTTGCTGACCGCTGAAGAAGAAGTTTTCTTTGCTCGCAGAGCGTTGCGAGGTGATATTCCTTCAAGACAACGAATGATAGAAAGTAATCTACGTTTAGTTGTTAAGATCTCTCGTCGTTATACAAATCGAGGTCTTGCCCTGCTTGATTTAATTGAAGAAGGGAATTTAGGACTTATTCGAGCGGTTGAAAAATTCGATCCTGAAAAAGGTTTTCGTTTTTCAACTTATGCGACATGGTGGATACGTCAAACGATTGAACGTGCCATTATGAACCAAACTCGAACTATCCGCCTTCCTATTCATATCGTTAAAGAGCTGAATGTCTATTTAAGAACGGCAAGGGAATTAGCACACAAACTTGATCATGAGCCCAGTGTTGAGGAAATTGCACAAACACTAGATAAACCCGTTGAAGATGTGAGTAAGATGCTACGTTTAAATGAACGTATTACTTCTGTTGATACCCCAATTGGGGGTGATTCAGATAAAGCATTACTTGATATTATCTCTGACGAAAATGAAGAAGGGCCGGAATCAACAATTCAGAATAATAACCTCAAGGAAAATATCATAAAGTGGTTATTTGAATTGAATCCTAAGCAACGTGAAGTATTAGCACGTCGTTTTGGGTTATTAGGCTATGAAGCGGAAACGTTAGAAGATGTTGGTAGAGAAATTGGTCTGACAAGAGAAAGGGTTCGTCAAATTCAAGTTGAAGGGCTACGTCGTTTAAAAGACATTCTACAAAGTCAGGGATTATGTATTGAAGCTCTTTTCAAAGCATAGTTAGCTACCTATTTTCTGTTTATCGCCTTAATTGATATATTGTTATTACCAAAGCCGATTAGTGAGTTTGCTAATCGGCTTTTCTTTATCTTGTATTATGCGATTTAAAACGATAAAACAAAGAGCGCCGTTTTGCATCTTATTAGCCTGATGAAAGTGATAAAGGAAGATATGAAAGATTATTTTTTAAACGTTAAATTAGAACGTTGCGATTTTAACCAAAGTCAGATCTCTCCAAAGGGAATGGTGAGATTAATTGCATCAGGTAAAAACTTCTATCTCAATGAAGCTGATTTTGCTAATTCTCAAGATTTTCTTAAACGCTTAAAACAAGGTGATGAGCTTAAAATCTGTGCCGAGTTATTGAAAAATGGCAGTTTCTGGGTGCAATGGATTTATCATGATACAAAAGGAAGACTTGAGCCTGAAAGAAAATTCACGCTAACCGCACAACAACAAAAATGGTTATTGCTTGCATTTATTCTTACCGTTATGGGGAGTGGGTGGAGTTATTATTCATTGCTCTATCTAGACGTTAATTTCTTTATCGTTGTTTCCATGGTGATTTCATTTGGTGCTGTAATGGCTGGGGTGAGTTATATCGGAGAAAAAGCTTATCGCTATTTTCAGCTCACCAGACCCAAACATAGAAAGAGAATAAAAGCGTTAGATAAAGTCATTGCTAAGCAAGATATCATTGCTCCTGATGGTGAACAATTGATTATTCCAAGCATAAAAACAACTCAATTACCAAAACGTATTGCTCGTAAAAATCTAACTCTTCATATAAAAGGTAATAAAGTACAACGAGTTAGAGGGAAAATAAAACTTCATCATGTTGATAGAATTAAAATACATTCCCGCAATAGCGAAACTGTAATAATGCAAATATCCTGTTTGATTGATAAACATCCTTTTGTATTAAGTTATAGAGAGCGCTTATTTTATTCTGATCATAATTTATTTCTTGCTGATGGTGATGAGGTTGAATTGTTCTTTTGGCAAGCCGAAGATAAGAATTCAGGGCCTATTGTCTTGGGAGTCTATAATCATACAGATAACGGCGCTTATTCAATTTCAGGACACATGTATATTGGGCACCAGCGTACATATCGCTTATCGCTATTAATAACCGCATTAGTCAGTGTTTTTATTTTCTCAATTGTGGCTATTTTCTCTATTTCTGATGTTTACGATAATGGCAATTATTGGGATAAATGGGATTGGTATTCTATGGGGGATTCCCTTTTAGGAATAGGTATTATTTATAGCTTAATCATAACCGGCTTTGCCTTTTTAACTGCATTGTTTTCAAACCTTTATATTTTGTTATCAGAAAAAGGTAATAGCAGTTATCAAACTCATTTTTTACTTCAGCAGCAATGTGTTGAAAACAAACAACCGGTATATATTACGGAGCTGCGTCAATGAACCCTTTTTTCCGTAAGCCTTTTATCATTATTACAAGTTTATTTATTTTAAGCTTACTGCTTTTTTATGGTGTACTTTTTCATGGCTTTGCCTCTAAGTGGCAATGGAAAAATGAAAACTCTTCTGAGTTATCTTCATATCCTTATTCTCATTATAATTCGCGTAAGGTTTTTTATACTTCTAGTGGGATATTAATTAAGAGTGAATCCGATAGTGGGCGATATGACGTAGATATTTATGGTCGACTTCATCGCCAAGATGATCAGAGAAAATATACGCTGTATTTTTCTGATAAAGAAGGCACTCGCTTTGTATCACAAGGCAAAGGTAGCTTTTATAACGCTTATTGTGTTCTTGATAAATGTGTTTTATTTACACAGCAGGGGCGCCAACATATAGATTTAGCAGAGTTTACAGTAGCCGATTTAATTCCTTGGCAAGAGGCTAACGGTGGTTATTATCGTTTTCCTTTAGCGCTTATCGGTGGAAAATTATTATATTCAGAATCCACATCACAATTAGTATTAGTTGATAATAAAACGATACTAACAAGTTTAGATGAAGGGGAGAGTTGGGAATATTCTATTAATACAGAAGATCTGGTGAAGCAATATTATGCAGAAGATTTTGGTGAGTTTACACAATTTCATTATGCCCTTTCAGGCGATTCTCTTGTCATTTTTTACAATCATCATTACACAACAAACACGTTAGAAATTACGCTAAATTTAATCAGTAAAGAAGTGACAAAAACACGTTGGCTACCATTGCGGGTAAAAGAAGTTGCTCAAAATGATAAAGGTGATATCTATCTTATTACTCAAGATGCATCTCGTGATCTTTATTCTGTTGTTCAACGTCAATTTGATGGGAATTTAGTAACTTTCTATGAAAGTGGTTATAAATATTTGAGTGGTTTGATGGTAAGTCATGATTATTTAATCTTAAATAAAGGTTA
>NZ_MIIZ01000760.1:0-3622 GCF_001743005.1 Shigella sp. FC1967
TTAAAGAACAGAAAAACACACTAAAAGTCATAATACTAGGGAATAAAAAACGGCACCTAAGTACCGTTTTTGAGAAAGTTAACTAACATCGTGCCATTTCGACAGGCGTTATTATTCCGTATAAATATTTACACGGTCACGTAACTCTTTACCTGGCTTAAAGTGTGGAACGTATTTACCTTCCAGATCTACTTTATCACCAGTCTTCGGGTTACGACCCGTACGCGGCGCACGGTAGTGTAGAGAAAAACTGCCGAATCCGCGGACTTCGATACGCTCACCATCAGCTAAAGTATCAGCCATATGATCAAGCATTTCTTTTACAGCTTCTTCAACCGTCTTAGCCGAAAGATGAGATTGTAGGCCTGCAAGTCTCTCGATTAACTCAGACTTGGTCATATTACCTCCCTAAACTACCGATAAATAGGCAACGATTAACGTTGCCTTCCGTTAATAACTTAAATTATTCGCCTTTAGCTGCTTTGAAAGCTTCAGCCATAGCGTTGTTTGAAAAACCAACTTCTTCTTTGTTGTTTACAGAAGCGATAGCGTCTTTCTCGTCTGCTTCGTCTTTAGCACGAACAGATAAGTTGATAACGCGGTTTTTACGGTCAACGCCAGTGTATTTAGCTTCTACAGCTTCGCCAACATTCAGAACCAGAGTTGCATCTTCAACGCGGTCACGTGAAGCTTCTGAAGCACGAAGATAACCTTCAACACCGTCAGCTAATTCTACAGTTGCGCCTTTAGCGTCAACAGCAGTTACTTTACCAGAAACAATAGCACCTTTTTTGTGAGCAGACAGGTAATTATTGAATGGATCTTCTGATAATTGTTTAACGCCCAGTGAGATACGTTCACGTTCAGCATCAACTTGCAGAACTACAGCAGCGATTTCGTCGCCTTTTTTGTATTCACGAACGGCTTCTTCACCTGCAACATTCCAAGAAATGTCAGATAAGTGAACCAGACCGTCGATACCGCCGTCTAAACCGATGAAGATACCGAAGTCAGTAATAGACTTGATTTTACCTTCAACACGGTCGTTCTTGTTGTGAGTTTCTGCGAATTGCTGCCATGGGTTAGATTTACACTGTTTCAGACCCAGTGAAATACGACGACGTTCTTCATCGATGTCAAGAACCATAACTTCAACAACATCACCAACATTAACAACTTTAGATGGGTGAATGTTTTTGTTAGTCCAATCCATTTCAGAAACGTGTACCAGACCTTCAACGCCTTCTTCGATTTCTACGAAGCAGCCGTAATCAGTCAGATTAGTTACACGACCAGTCAGTTTAGTACCTTCTGGATAACGTTTAGCGATAGCTACCCATGGATCTTCGCCCAGTTGTTTCAGACCTAATGATACGCGAGTACGTTCACGGTCGAATTTCAGGACTTTAACAGTGATTTCGTCGCCAACATTGACAATTTCGCTTGGGTGTTTAACACGTTTCCAAGCCATGTCAGTGATGTGCAGTAAACCGTCAACACCGCCCAGATCAACGAATGCACCGTAGTCAGTAAGGTTCTTAACGATACCTTTAACTTCCATGCCTTCTTGCAGGTTTTCTAATAACTGATCACGTTCTGCGCTGTTTTCAGATTCGATAACCGCACGACGAGACACAACAACGTTGTTACGTTTTTGGTCTAATTTGATGACTTTGAACTCAAGCTCTTTGTTTTCCAGATGAGTTGTATCGCGAACTGGGCGAACGTCTACCAGTGAACCAGGTAAGAACGCACGAATGCCGTTCAGTTCAACAGTGAAACCACCTTTAACTTTACCGTTGATGATACCAACAACAGTTTCGTTTTCTTCGTAAGCTTTTTCTAGCATCAGCCACGCTTCGTGACGTTTAGCTTTCTCACGGGACAGAACGGTTTCACCGAAGCCATCTTCAACCGCGTCCAGAGCAACATCAATTTCGTCGCCCACTTGGATTTCTAATTCGCCTTGAGCGTTTTTGAATTGTTCTACAGGAATAGCAGATTCTGATTTCAGACCTGCATCAACCAGAACAACGTCTTTATCGATAGCAACTACAACGCCGCGAACGATAGCGCCAGGACGAGTTTCGATTGTTTTTAGGGATTCTTCAAAGAGTTGAGCAAAAGATTCTGTCATGTTAATGATCTTCAAGTAAATTTAATTAACGTCCATTTAGCATCCGGCCGAATGGGGTTGTTTCACATACCTCATTACATCCTTTGTGACGAGGTCATCGGGCATTGTTGTGTTTTCATTAACACGTCAACCCGATTTAGATAATTTCCTAGTATAAACGAAATAAAAATGAATTACGCTGTTAATTGCAGATTTTTTTTTAGCATAAGTCAACGATTTTTCAATGACTTCGTCAATAGACAAACTTGTAGAATCGAGAATTAATGCATCTTTCGCCGCAACAAGTGGCGCAACAGCGCGATTCCGGTCACGGTGATCGCGTTCTTTTATCTCGGATAAAAGGCGCTCAAAGTTAACATTAAAGCCCTTTTCCTGCAACTGTAACATGCGACGACGCGCACGCTCTTCTGCACTCGCCTCTAGAAATATTTTTACTTGGGCATCAGGAAAAACAATGGTGCCCATATCTCTGCCATCTGCAATTAAGCCAGGCGCAGTACGAAACGCACGCTGACGACGCAGTAATGCTTCTCTTACACGGGGAAAAGTCGCCGCTTGTGATGCCGTATTTCCAACTGTTTCTGTTCGAATTTCAGTTGAAACATCTTCACCTTCAAGAATGACACTTAAGCCATTCTCATTAGGAATAAAACGCACATCTAAATTTGCAGCCAAGGGCACTAAAGCATCTTCTGAGGTTATATCAACATGGTGATGTAAAGCGGCTAATGCCAATACACGATAAATAGCACCAGAATCGAGTAAATGCCAACCAAACGCTTTCGCTAATGCTTGACATAATGTTCCTTTACCTGCTCCGCTAGGCCCATCAACAGTTATAACAGGGACGCTAACCGCCATGAGTTTCTCCTTTTCGTGGACACTGCATTTCTGTATTTGTTGCTCTTATTACATTGATATAATAAGCATAGCGTTCAAACAAAGAAAAACAGTATTAATATATGCGCGACATTATACGCATACAATGTATAGGAAGAAATAAGTAGATAGGTACTAACGCGTCTTATTTAATATTATTTTTTTCGAGATAGTGCATTTTTTAGCGAAAAACGCCGTAAACCCTCGCCCAGTGCGGGCGGGGGTATAAGGCGAAAAGCCCGCAGGGCTTTAAAGATCAATCAGGCGTTGACTGACTCTGAACGTAGGCTCTGAGTGTTTCAATCGTTGCCCCTCCGGTGCTACAGACAAAGTACGACCTTGACCACAAAAGCCCCCGTTTTACTTTGCGTCCGTAAATGTGTGTTTTGCTGGCGCAGCAGGCGCGACGATACTGATTTCAGATTGTTGACCATCACACTGACCGCCAGTTTTGGCGGGTAAGCAACCAGCAGATGCACATGGTCAGGCTCTCCGTCCATCTCAATAATTTCGCATTCAAGTTTTGCCGCAGCGGAGTCAAATGCATCACGCAGTTGAGCGAGCATCAGTCCGTCAAATAGCTTACGTCGATACTTTGTCGTAAAG
>NZ_MIIZ01000761.1:0-3610 GCF_001743005.1 Shigella sp. FC1967
CCACCTAGAATTACGCAAACAAGATGAACCTAAATTAGGTGGCATCTATGTAGATTTCGTAGAGGGCACAATGGCACATCGTCGTAAATTTGGCGGGGGGTCGAGGTGAGGCGGTAGCAAAAGCTGTTGGGATCAAAAAAAGACTATTTGCCAGATGTTGTTGATGCAACAGCTGGACTGGGGCGTGATGCATTTGTTTTAGCGTCTATTGGTTGTAAAGTCAGAATGGTAGAGCGCCATCCCGTCGTTGCTGCATTACTGGAAGATGGCCTAAAGCGCGCTTATCTTGATGCAGATATTGGTGAATGGATGCAAGAGAGAATGACATTAATTCATGCCTCTTCTGCCCAAGCACTTACCGAGATCACTCCTCCTCCTGATGTTGTCTATCTTGATCCAATGTATCCGCATAAGGCGAAAAGTGCATTAGTGAAAAAAGAGATGCGGGTTTTCCAGTCTCTTGTCGGTGCAGATGAAGATGCCGATGCGCTATTAGCACCCGCAATGGCGCTGGCTAAAAAACGCGTGGTTGTTAAACGTCCTGATTATGCGGAGCCATTAAATCATCAACCCTCACATGCAAGTGTCACCACCAAAAATCACCGTTTTGATATCTATCCTTGTATTTAACAACATCGTATAAATAGCCCATAGAGGGGGTAACCTCCCCCTCTTTGCTATAATCTTTTGATTATATTATTCACAATCTATTGAATAGTATATCCACCATCAATGACAAGATTATGGCCATTGATCATATCCGCTGCTGAGCTTGCTAAAAATACAGCAGCGGCAGCAATCTCTTCCGGCTCAGCAAATCGCCTTGCTGGTATTTGTGCTTTCATCTGTTCACCTTTTTCGCCTTCCCAAGCTTTTTTCCCTAAATCGGTCATCACAATCGTTGGGGAGATTGCATTGATTTGTAGTCCTTTTGGTGCCCATTCTAACGCCATCACCTTTGTCATATTGATAATGGCAGCTTTACTTGCACAATAAGCAACATGTTCAGGTAAAGCGATAATTCCCGCTTGAGAGGCGAGATTAATTATCTTACCTTGTCCGCGTTGTAGCATATATTGCCCCACTTGCTGACACAGTAAAAAAGTACCCGTTAAATTTACTGATAAAGTTTTATTCCAATCCTCAAGAGATAATGATTCGGCAGGGGCTAAAGCAACAATACCCGCACAATTGACGAGAATATCAATGCGATCAAACTCCTCAATAACCGAATGTATCGCTTGTTTGACTGACTCTTCACTTGAGACATCACACCAGATCCCCACGGCACTATTTAAACGTTGCGCCACTTGCTCAATCTGCTCTGATCTATCCAATAAAGCGACCTTAGCCCCTTTTTCGATAAACATCTGTGCGATAGATAAACCAATTCCTGCCGCACCACCAGTGATAACAGCAACTTTATTCGAGAGAGAAAAATCAATTTGCGTAGCCATATAACCTCCAACTTAAAAATAAGTATTCATGCTTTTAAGCATAGCAGAGGAAAATGTAGCTTAAGGAGAGCGGAAAATGATTGAAATGGCTAGAGCGAGCGCTATGCACTCGCACTAATCTAAAAAATTACAGAACGCCTTGTGCCAACATGGCATCAGCGACTTTAACAAAGCCTGCAATGTTCGCGCCTTGAATGTAATTAGTCTGCTTACCCTCACCACCATAATTCACACAAGCATGGTGAATATCTAACATAATGTGATGTAAGCGAGCATCCACTTTTTCGGCTTTCCAGCTTAAACGTGCCGCATTCTGTGCCATCTCTAAACCTGAGGTTGCAACACCCCCCGCATTAGCGGCTTTACCTGGTGCAAAAAGGACACCCGCTTCGATAAAGGCATCTGTTGCTGCAATTGTTGTTGGCATATTTGCACCTTCAGCAACCGCTTTTACACCGTTTTTGATAAGGACTTTCGCCGCTTCTAGATCTAATTCATTTTGTGTTGCACAAGGCAAAGCAATATCGACAGGAACAGCCCAAGGTTGTTGTCCTTCAAGGTACGTTAAGCCAAATTCTTTTGCGTACTCTTCAACACGACCGTAATTATTTTTAATGTCGGTAAGTCGAGCGAGTTTTTCCGTCGTAAATCCAGCCTCATCAACTACTGTACCGCCTGAATCTGATGCCGTTATTACTTTAGCACCTAACTCTAAGCATTTTTCGATAGTGAACTGTGCAACGTTACCTGCGCCAGAAACCGCCACACGCATTCCCTCAAGAGACATACCATGACGTTTAAGCATCGCATTAGTAAAATAAACTAAACCGTACCCTGTGGCTTCTGGACGGATTAAACTACCACCGAATGAAAGACCTTTACCTGTAAATACACATTCATTGCTATTAGACAGTTTTTTCATCATACCAGCCATAAAGCCAACTTCTCGTGCACCTACACCAATGTCACCCGCAGGAACATCCGTATTAGCACCTAGATGGCGATAAAGTTCAGTCATCAATGCCTGACAAAAACGCATTACTTCCCCATGACTTTTACCTTTTGGGTTAAAATCAGAGCCGCCTTTAGCTCCTCCCATCGGTAATGTCGTTAATGCATTTTTAAATGTTTGCTCAAAACCTAAAAATTTTAGGATGGAAAGATTAACTGATGGATGGAAACGCATACCCCCTTTGTAAGGGCCAATGGCTGAGTTAAATTGGATACGCCATGCACGGTTAACTTGCACTTGCCCTTTATCATCTAACCAACAAACGCGAAACTGAATAATACGTTCAGGCTCAACTAAGCGCTCAAGTAATGATTGTTCACGATATTGTGGATTTTTCTCTAAAAAAGGCCACAAAGTGGTAAAAACTTCACGAACCGCCTGATGATATTCAGGTTGATGAGCGTTATATTTTTCTACCCCTTCTAAAAACGAAGATAATGAGCCAGATATATTCATTCAGCTATTCCTTTTTTTGTGTCATGTGATGTTGGTATAACCTCATTTATTCGGAATATTTTTGGGTTTTGTGAGGTTGATATTGTTTTGCTTCTTGAATATATCATTAAAATGTATTCACACTTCAAGACATTTTTTTCACAATTAGACAAAAAAAAAAGGTTGACTCGATTTAACAGTAGGAAAAATAGGAATTTTAGGCAAAAAAACACCTGCATAAGCAGGTATTTTTTTTGCCTAAATAAGCAAACGGTAATTATTCATCATCTTTCAGAGGAACAATAAGCATATCAACATGCACTGTATTAATGAGTTGACGTGCTGACGACATCAATTTGCTCCAGAAGTCTTGGTGATGACCACAAACGACTAAATCCATATCGTATTTCTTAATCGCATCAACTAGAACTTGACCTAAATCACCACTACCACTCAAGGTTTCCTGAATTTCATAACCTGAATTATCAGAGAGGTCTTTTAACGCGTTACGGGTTTCATCAGTAATACGTTGTTGCATATCACCGAGGTTGACATCAATTAAACCGGTATAAAGATCAGAGTAGTTAACATCAACGTGAATTAAGGAAACTTTGGCATTATAGGGTTTTGCCATAGATACAGCTTTCTGTACTAAGACATTACTCTCGGGGGATAAATCAACTGCCACTAGAATATGCTTATAAGC
>NZ_MIIZ01000762.1:0-3603 GCF_001743005.1 Shigella sp. FC1967
GCACCATCTGCTTATAAGGTAGACATTAATACTAATAATAGCGATAAATATGACAGAATAATAAAATAATCAACTAATATTTTATTATATAAAAAAATTAAAAAAAGCATCAGGAAAGATGCTTTTTTTAATTTCACAGCAATGATTTTATTTATTCCATTATTAAGATAAGATCTCTATTATTCCTTTTTGTCCATCAACTCTGACTCTTTGACCATTTTGCAACATATTTAATACATTACGTACACCCATTACAGCAGGCAATCCTAACTCTCGGGCCGTAACCGCACCATGGGACAGAGGACCACCACTTTCTGTAATGATGCCAGATGCTCGATAAAAGAGTGCCGTCCAAGCAGGGTTAGTTGTTCTAGCAACTAAAATGGCATTCTGAGGAAATTCGGCAAAATTCTCTGGACCATAAACAAGATAAACTTCACCTTCAATAACTCCAGCACTGCCTGCCAGTCCTTTTAATTGATGCGCATTTGTATTTAGCTCATTACAACTCTCTTCACCATAGACCCATTGTGGTGTGACTGATTTTGCTTTTAGATATCCTGCCTTATTTTGGTATATATGATGGCGTAGCTGATTCCACTCAGTGGGATTATCTGCAAGAATTGCGTTAGCTAAAGGTTGTTCATTAGCAAAATAAATATCCATAGGGTTATCTAAAACACTGCGAATAACTAATCTTTCACCTAATGCTTTTAATCCACGACGCATAGGTAGTGCGAGTCGAGTTGTTTGATAATGTTCTAGATCATCTAATGCAGTATAAACGCGCGCTAACCGAATTATTTCTTGTAAAAAGAAACGTAATTCTTCAGGAGCATCCGAAATAATTGAAAATTCAGTTTCTGACTGTAGAATTTTTTTACTTAATGGGTCATCTGTTTGTTTATCATCAGCTAAATCAGCCATTGCTTTAATCTGAGTTAATACAATATGTGGAGCATCCAACCATGTTGGATGATAGGCATCAAAATCTAATTCTCGATGTCCATGATTTGCCAAAAATAATGAGAACTGCTGGTAAAAATGGGGATCGCATTCCTCGATTTCTTGCATAATCTTTTCTGGAACAAGAGATGCTATAAGATTAAGAAGTTTTGGTTGATGACGAACATAGCGAGAAAGTGCCCAAAGTTCAGCATTCACTTGTCCCGTTTTAGTTTCAGACATAGCAATTAAGTTATCGAATGCGGTATGAGCATATTTTTCTTCTTTAAAGAAGAGCTTTAGCAATGCCATCAATGCAGAGTAGAGTGAACGCTGAGTTAAGGATAT
Organism: Shigella sp. FC1967; assembly: GCF_001743005.1. NCBI lineage: Bacteria > Pseudomonadati > Pseudomonadota > Gammaproteobacteria > Enterobacterales > Enterobacteriaceae > Shigella > Shigella sp. FC1967. Next base: position 1,294 of record NZ_MIIZ01000762.1, read on the forward strand.
GGCAATATTAGGTAAAAAATAGTCAGCACCTAACTTATTAATTCTTTGCACATAATCCCATAATTGAGACAAATTTTTATCCTGTAATGGTTCATTCATCAATGCACCAATAGAGATTAAATATTTATCTAAATCGCGCATCCAAGTAATAGGTAATTCTTGCACCCAACTGAATTTTTGTGCAATTTCAGGCAAAGATTTTAACAAGGTAGGCAAATCATTCATCATTGATGTGGGGAGCCGGTTACTATACAAGGAAACCGCATTTTGGTTGCCATAGATATAATAACCTTGTACCCCGAACCATTTGCCATTAAATGACGGAAGTCCCATAAGATTAAGGCTAAAGTTTAATGATGAATGAAAACCAGCTTCACACATATCCCATGTTAATGGCGTTATAGGATTAGGAAACCTTTCTGCTGATTCTTCTCTTGTCCAAATGGGAGCAATTTGTGTCACATTACGCGATTGTAAAAGCCATAATTTACCATCGTGAAATGCCCACTCAATATCTTGCGGAAAATCAAAATATTTTTCGGCTGAGATAGCGAGCTCAGCGACTTGTTTACACTGCTCTGGCGTTAAAGAGGGGATAGATTGATTTTGGGGTTCAAGTGGCAAAATTTCAGTGCCATTATCAATCATCACAATGGCATTTGTTTTTTGAGCAATAGTTGTCTGTTTTATTTCTAAACTTTCTCTATCAATAAGAAATTCATCGACAGGATCTTCACCTGCAACAACGGTTTCACCTAAACCAAAGGCTGCATTAATTAATACCGTAGAAAGAGAACCTTGAACCGGATCAACAGAAAAAGCGACACCTGCGGCTTCTTGTTTTTGAACATTTATCATTCTTTGTAATACAACAGCCATTGATGCTTGAGTGTGTGGCAAATTTAAATGTTGGCGATAAAGCATAACGTGAGTATGCCATAAAGAGGCATAGCATTGGCGAATAGCATCGAGCAAATGAGATAACGTTTTAATACCTAATAAGGTGTCATGTTGACCAGCAAAAGCAGCGCCAGGCATATCTTCTAATGTCCCAGAAGATCTGACGGCTAAAGCAGTATCATTTAATTGGAGTTCATTGAGTCTTGAACTTAAAGAGTGAATTAATTCCTCTGGCATAGAAGCTTGTAAAATTAAATGGCGAATATTTTTACTAATGACTTCAAGTTCTTGCTTTTTTTCTGATAATAAACGATTGATTTCAGGTAGTAAGGGCGTGATGAATAATTGGTAAGCTTGGCAAGAAAGAATTAAACCATCAGGGACAGGTAATGATTGAATTGTTTTTGCTAAACTTGCGCCTTTACCTCCGCTAATAGAGACTTCAGAAGCGATTGGCTCGTTAATTTTATAAATGAGTTCCATATTCGACCTTATTATTTTTACAAGTGATATAAAGCACGCATAATGCAAGTAAGGTACCGACAATAACATCAATACCATAATGGTAATGTAAATATACGGTTGCCAAGATTAGTCCTATTAGAATAGGAAATAAACAATATGCTGTTTTTCGATAACCAGAAAAAAATAGAAAAAAACCAACAAAGATAAAAGTGTGATCCCCTGTATGTAATGAAGGAAAAGACATCCATTCCAGTAATACCTTTATCAACGAGATCTGTCAGAAATAGAGTCATAGAACCAAAGTGAACGGGATAACTAAAATCAGAAGGAAATGCAGCGTAAGGGCCTGCGGCTGGAATCGAAAAGTAGCCTATAAAACCAAAAAAAATACATTAGCATTAAGCCAAAAAAAATAGTTTTTAGTCAGTATACTATTTCGACTAAAAAAAGAAGAAAAGGGCGCTACCAATAATCAAAAAGTAGAAACTAAAATAGCAAAAGGAAAGGAATTCACTTAGCCAACCAGACTGCAAAGAAATAGTCCATTCTGGTTAGCTTTTCCCGAACCATAGGAGTTTATCTAGATGATATAAAATATCATCAAAATTCCATTGGTATAAACCATAGCGAATTGATTTAAACAGCGGGAAAATAGTCCAACAAGTAATCAGCTGTAATAAACCAAACCAATAGAATCGAGACTGAAAGGGAGCGTGTTGTGTTTTGTATCCAACAAAAATGAGCAACACCCATAAAAAGAAGCCGAAAAATATGGGGAACAACATTTCTGTCTGCATCGTTAACCAACTTCCATAAGTTCCCAAAGCCCAAATAATAAATAGTTGTAGAGAAAATAAATGGTTAAAAAGCATCCTGGCTTTAGTGGTTAACATATTTGAGCGCCTTTCTTCCTTATTAAGATAAAACCGAATAATGCACTAGCTA
>NZ_MIIZ01000763.1:0-3596 GCF_001743005.1 Shigella sp. FC1967
CTAAGACGTTGATAGGCTGGGTGTGTAAGCGTAGCGATACGTTGAGCTAACCAGTACTAATGAACCGTGAGGCTTAACCTGACAACACCGAAGGTGTTTGTCAGAGAGACGAAACGATGAAGTAAGCTTGTTTAAGATTGATAATTACTGGTGACGAACCGTTAAAGGGTGAGTGACGAGTAATAAAACAGAATTTGCTTGGCGGCCATAGCGCAACGGTCCCACCTGATCCCATGCCGAACTCAGAAGTGAAAACGTTGTAGCGCCGATGGTAGTGTGGGGCCTCCCCATGTGAGAGTAGGGAACTGCCAGGCATCAATTAACGCATTAGTGTTAAATAACATTAATCGCAAAAGAATACGCGGAGCGGTAGTTCAGTTGGTTAGAATACCTGCCTGTCACGCAGGGGGTCGCGGGTTCGAGTCCCGTCCGTTCCGCCAACTATTTAGGGGCGTAGTTCAATTGGTAGAGCACCGGTCTCCAAAACCGGGTGTTGGGAGTTCGAGCCTCTCCGCCCCTGCCAGTTACCAATTAAGTAATAACAAAATTTATACTTCTTTGTAGCCCAGTTAATTAACTGGGCTTTTTGTTATCTACATATTCTCAATATTTACTGCACTAAATTCCTATTCACTAGCTGACTAATGTGTCTCTTTTACCAATACCTATCGGTAATATTCCTTGTTATATGTAATAAAGATTCTAGAGATAAAGCTTAAACCCGACGATGACTCGTTAATATCATAAATAGCTATGGGGGAATTTAAGCTTTACTGATGATTTATCGGCTGTTTTAGTAACTGTTGTATCAATACTTGTTGATCACTTGTATTTAGCCAAACAGCAAATAAAGGTTTTTGAATAATTTCTGTTGAGGCAGGCGCTAGATCTGAATAGAGATCAAGCCAATGTGTTGGCAGAAATGCAACTGCTTGATTTGTTTTCATTAACTGATAAGCAATCATTGCAGAGTTAGTGGTTAAAATAGGATCAATTTTTTTGTACTGCGGCATTAGGAACAAAAGGTTGAAAGTCAGCGCTCCATTCAATTTTAATAAATTGTGTTATTTCTTCTGTTTTATTTGCTGCTATCTTCATCAACTGAAAAGTAATATCACCAATAATTTTGCTTTCTAATTCATCCATCTTTGGTGCTTCAGTCGTAAAAAGAAGGTCAAGCTCTCTTGCATGAAGTTGTTTTACAAGGGATTGCCTTGTAGAGACTCTAGATTCGATTCTAAGCTCTTTTCTTTCTAGATAAGATTCCTGTAACCACGATGTTAGATATGCTTCCCAGAGTGATGCTGTGGCGCCAATTGATAGCTCTGAATGTTGAGATGCATGGCTAATCTCTTTTTTAGCGAGAAGCCATGTATTCATTAACGATTCAGCATAGGGGATCAGTCTTTCACCCGCAGCAGTTAGACGAATATTATTACGATGGCGAGTAAACAGATTTGTGCCTAATTGTGTTTCTAATTGTCGTATTCTAAAACTAACCGCAGACTGCGTTAAATAAAGAGATTCAGCGGCTCGTCCAAAGTGTCTAGTCTTACTGACTTCCAAAAAGGTTTTCAGTAATTCGGTATCCACATCTATCTCCAAAAAAATTTGTCGTTACGATTTAAATATTTTGTTTTACAGAACCGCATGACTATCTAATACTCCGCGCCATAAGTATGACGATAGAGAATTAGGAGTGTGTCAGATGGCAGAAAGTTTTATCACGACTAATCGTTTTTTTTGACAATAAACATTATCCGCGTGGTTTTTCTCGTCATGGCGATTTCACTATCAAGGAATCCCAGATATTGGAACGTCATGGTCAAGCCTTTAATGAGCTCGATTTAGGCAAACGAGAGCCTGTAACTGAAGCGGAAAAATTATTTGTTGCCATGTGTCGTGGCGAACGAGAAGCAGCAACAATCGAAGAAAAAATTTGGAAAAAATATACTAGTCGTATAAGTCGTCCAAAACGTTTTCATACATTATCGGGTGGAAAGCCACAGCTCGATCCATCTGATGACTATACCGACTCTGATGATTAATATCATTAGTTTTAGTTAAAAGGAGCGTTTTTTTCGCTCCTTTTTATTTACCCATCTAATTGCTTTTGTAAATAGATCATTAATCTATCCATTGCACGAAAGCTTAATGCTTCAATTAAATGATTTCTCTGTATTTTCTCTTCATTTGCAAGATCGGCAATAGTTCTCGATACTCTTAAAATTTTATGCCAAGCTCGTATCGATAATCCTAGTTTATTTAATGTATTTTCAAGAAAAGTTGCATCACTGGTATTCAATGAGCAATAGCATTCAATCTCTTTGCCAGTTAAATATGTATTTACTTTCCCACATCGTGCAAATTGTCTTTCTCTTGCCTTTAAAACGCGTTTTCTAATTGTCGTACTATTCTCTGTGGTAAATGTAGGCTGAATAAGCGCGCCTTGTGGAAGAAGTGGCATTTCGACAGATAAATCAAACCTATCTAAAAAAGGCCCAGAAACTTTACTTAAATAGCGTAGGATCTGCTTTATGGGGACTCGATTGTGATTGCCTTGATAATGCCCTGTTGGACTTGGATTCAATGCACCGACCAATAATACATTAGCAGGGTAGCTTATTTTGGCTTTTGCGCGTGAAATAGTAATTTCTCTAGCATCTAGAGGTTCACGTAATGCATCGAGTACACGACGCTCGAATTCTGGCAGTTCATCTAAAAATAAAATACCGTGATGTGCTAATGTAATTTCTCCTGGTCTAGGAAGCGAACCTCCCCCCGTTAAAGCAACACTAGAGGAAGTATGATGTGGAGCTCTAAATGGTCTTGTAGGCCATTTTCTTTCATCAAATGTCACGCCTCTTAAACTACTAATAATTAATACATCAAGTGCTTCTTTAGCCGTCAAAGGTGGAAGAAGTGTACTTATCCTTTGTGCTAACATTGTTTTTCCTGTTCCTGGCGGTCCAAGAAATAAAATATTGTGATTTCCTGCAGCTGTGATTTCTGCTGCTCTTTTTGCATTATTTTGACCAATTATATCGCTCATATCTTTATTATCTTGATTTTCAATTTCATCATTAATAATAAAACTTTCTGTTTCAATTAATGGCGTATTATTTTCTAGATGATGACAAATCTCTAAAAGATGAGAGGCTAATAAAGCTGATTTATTGGGTAATAATGAAACTTCAGTTTGATGTTCTGTTGATACAATGCATATTCGATGATCTTTTGAAGCACTAAGAATTGATGGGATCACTGCATTAACTCGTTGTAATTTTCCAGAAAGTGCAAGCTCTCCAATAAACTCATAACACGCTAATTTATTTGATGTTAGTTGTTCTGATGCAATGAGTATTGCCAGTGCAATAGGCAAATCATAACGCGCACCTTCTTTAGGTAAATCGGCAGGTGAAAGATTAATCGTTATTCTTTTTGCAGGATAAATATATCCGCTATTAATTAATGCACTCCTTACTCTGTCTTTTGCTTCTTTTACGACAGTTTCAGGTAATCCAACTAATGTTAATCCGGGTAATCCCTGACTAATATGAGCCTCGATAGTAATAAGCGGAGCTGATATTCCTAAA
>NZ_MIIZ01000764.1:0-3551 GCF_001743005.1 Shigella sp. FC1967
GCTTTATGCCTTATGGCATCTGTATTTTTAACAGCACCTACATACGCAAAAGATAAACTAAAAGTCGTCACCACCTTTACGATTATTCAAGATATTGCTCAAAATGTAGCTGGAGATGCTGCAATTGTTGAATCAATTACAAAACCGGGTGCTGAAATTCATGATTACCAACCCACTCCTAAAGATATTGTAAAAGCTCAAAAGGCTGATCTTATTTTATGGAATGGTTTAAACCTTGAACGTTGGTTTGAACGCTTTTTTAATGAATTACGTAACGTACCTGCGGTTGTTGTTACAGAAGGCATCACACCAATGGCAATTAGTGAAGGTGCTTACAAAAATAATCCGAACCCACATGCGTGGATGTCACCGAATAATGCATTAATTTATATTGAAAATATTCGCAAGGCACTTGTTGAACATGATCCCGATAATGCGGCTATTTATAATCAAAATGCGGCACGTTATGCAGAAAAAATTAAACAGCTTGACGCACCATTAAGAGAAAGATTATCTCGGATCCCACAAGAAGAGCGTTGGTTAGTCACCAGTGAAGGGGCATTCAGCTATTTAACTAATGACTATGGCTTTAAAGAAGTTTATTTATGGCCAATCAATGCGGAAGAGCAAGGCACGCCACAACAAGTTAAATATGTGATTGATACTGTTAGAGAACACAAGATCCCGGTTGTCTTTAGTGAAAGTACAATTTCAGATAAACCGGCTAAACAAGTTAGTAAAGAAACAGGCGCAAAATATGGTGGTGTTCTTTATGTTGACTCACTTTCCGCTGAAGGTGGCGAAGTTCCTACTTATATTGACTTAATTACGATTACAGTAGATACAATTGCGAAAGGATTTGGGCAATGAATAATATAAAAGCTAATCCTACGTTGACTGTTGATAATGCCACAGTGACTTACAACAACGGTCATACGGCTATTTTCGATGCAAGTTTCTCTATCACTGGTGGCACTATTTGTGCCCTAGTTGGCATCAATGGGAGTGGTAAATCCACACTATTTAAAACCATTATGGGGCTAGTAAAGCCCTCTAAAGGTAAAGTGACATTAAACGATAGCCCGATCCAACAGGCGTTAAAACAAAATATGATCGCTTATGTTCCACAAACAGAAGAAGTTGACTGGAATTTTCCCGTCCTTGTTTCTGATGTTGTAATGATGGGACGTTATGGAAAAATGGGTTTTTTTCGTATTCCTTCAAAACGCGACCATGAAGTTGTTGAAGCATCCCTAGAACGCGTTGGCTTATCAGGCTTAGGACATCGCCAAATTGGAGAGCTTTCTGGTGGTCAGAAAAAACGTGTTTTCTTAGCTCGAGCAATGGCTCAAGAAGGTACTGTTTTATTACTTGATGAGCCTTTTACTGGTGTCGATGTTAAAACAGAAAATGCGATTATCGAACTTTTACGTAATTTACGTGAAGAAGGCCACTTAGTTTTAGTTTCAACACATAACTTGGGAAGTGTGCCTGAATTTTGTGACCACGTTATTTTAATCAATAGAACAGTATTAGACAGTGGGCCAACTGAAACAACATTTACACAGAAAAACTTAGAACATGCATTTGGTGGTGTATTACGCCACATTAGCCTATCGGGTTCTGATCTTCATGACGACGATGATCCACGTTCACTGACTGTCATTACTGATGATGAACGTGCTGCTGTTTTCTATGGTCATCAAAAAGAACACACGCCGGCGCACCAAAGCCAACGCAAACAAGGAGATTAGCCATGCTAGATATACTCCTACAGCCCTTTGAATATAACTATATGGTGAAAGCGATTTGGGTGAGCGCCTTAGTCGGTGCCGTCTGCGCTTTTCTTTCATCCTATCTTATTTTAAAAGGTTGGTCGTTAATGGGAGATGCCCTTTCCCACTCCGTTGTTCCTGGTGTTGCAGGGGCTTATATATTAGGTTTACCTTATGCCGTTGGGGCTTTTTTTACGGGGTTACTCGCTGCATTATCAATGACATTTATTCGTCATATTACACGTCTTCGCGAAGATGCTGTTATTGGTTTCATTTTCTCCACTTTTTTTTGCTTTTGGTCTGTTGCTGGTTTCGCTTAAACCGACAGCCGTCAACGTTCAGACCATCATTCTCGGAAATATTTTAGGTATTGCTGATGAAGATGTATGGCAAGTTGTGATTATTACAGGTGTCTCTTTCTTAATCTTATTTTGTATTTGGAAAGACTTGCTAGTGGTCTTTTTTTGATGAAGTCCATGCAAAATCAATCGGCTTATCACCACTAAAATTAAAAATTATCTTTTTTACTCTTTTGAGCGCATGTACTGTCGCAGCGCTTCAAACTGTTGGCGCCATTCTTGTCATTGCTATGGTCGTGACGCCAGGTGCAACAGCTTACTTACTCACAGATCAATTTAAACGGCTTGCAATTATTGCTATCTGTATCGGCACAATCACTAGTGCAGTAGGCGCTTATCTTAGCTACTTCTTCAATGGTGCAACAGGTGGCGTGATTGTCACAATGCAAACCTCACTCTTTTTATTAGCTTTCTTATTTGCCCCTAAACACGGTATGTTAGCCGCTCGTCGTCGTGCTCGTCAGAGTTCACAACAGTTGATTACGCAATCTCATCAGCATAAAGGATCAACAAACCAAAAAGAGGTGAAACTATGAATGAGTTGATGGAATTTTTCATTGAGCCTTTTCAATATCCGTTTATGCAACGCGCTATTGTTGCAGCCATTATTATAGGTATTGCCTGCGCTATTTTATCTTGCTACATGGTATTAAAAGGCTGGTCGCTGATGGGAGATGCGATCTCTCACGCCGTTTTACCCGGCGTTGTTCTTGCTTATGTCACCGCCATCCCGTTAACAGTAGGCGCTTTTCTTTCTGGGCTATTTTGCTCTTTCGCCACAGGTTATTTAAAAGATCACAGTCGCATTAAAGAAGATACAGTGATGGGAATAGTGTTCTCAGGCATGTTTGCGGTGGGGCTGGTCATTTTTGCCAGTGTTGATACTGACCAACATTTAATGCATATTTTATTTGGTAATATTTTAGGTATTACACCTGATGTATTAATTCAAATTAGTGTTATCTGCCTAATTACCGTCACTATTATGCTTGTTAAACAAAAAGATTTTATGCTTTATTGTTTCGATCCTAACCAAGCAAGGATTGTTGGTTTACCTGTTACATTATTACACTATGGATTACTGTCTATTTTGGCATTAACCATTGTAGCTTCAATGCAGGCCGTTGGGATTATTTTAGTTGTCGCAATGCTTATTTCACCGGGGATCACCGCGTATTTATTAACACGCAGTTTTTCACGTATGATTATGTTAGCAATTGTATTTTCTGTCACATCTAGTTTTATCGGAACATTTATTAGTTTTCATATTGATGGAGCAACAGGGCCATGTATTGTGCTAACGCAAGCTGTATTCTTTATTATTGCGTTACTCTGTAATCAGATTAAGTTGGCAAAAATAAAGCGACAAACAAATCCCGCTAGCGCCTGATAATATTCTTTATCTTAACAAAAACGG
>NZ_MIIZ01000765.1:0-19039 GCF_001743005.1 Shigella sp. FC1967
TTGTATTGTTTTTATTAATGTATCTGTCTCAGATAGGCTCGTTGAGAGAAAATAGCGGAATTAAATCAAACAAAGTAATGAGAAATTACCACTCTTCGCAAGATTTCTGAATGTTCACCACTGCGCCAATTCATTTTTGGGTTATCATTCCATAGATTCAATATATTGGAGTTTTCAATGAAATTGCTCAAAGGGCTTGCCCAATACTACGTTGATTTAATGATGAGGCTGGGGTTAATTCGCTTCTCATTGTTATTAGCTTCTGCATTAGTTGTTTTAGCGATGGTTGTTCAAATGGCGGTGACATTCTTGCTTGCAGGTGATGTCACCAGTATTGACCTTGTTCGCTCTATTTTCTTTGGACTGATCATTACGCCTTGGGCTGTCTATTTTCTCTCTGTTGTGGTTGAACAGCTTGAAGAATCACGACGCCGTTTATCTCGTATGGTGGATAAGCTGGGTGTAATGCGACAGCGCGACTTAGAGTTAAATTCTCAATTAAAAGAGAATATTGAGCAATTGAACTTGGAAATACAAGAGCGTGAAAAAGTTGAAAAAGCGCATCTTGAACTATTAGAAAAATTAAAAAGCGAAATGAAGCGTCGTGAATTGACGCAAATTGAACTTGAGCAGCAATCTTCACTGTTACGCTCATTTTTAGATGCCTCTCCTGATTTAGTTTATTACCGCAATGAAGATAATGAATTTTCAGGATGTAATCGTGCGACGGAATTACTGACCGGTAAAAGTGAGAAACAACTTATCGGTTTAACACCACTTGATGTGTATGACGAAGATATTGCGGTAAAAGTGATGGAAACGGATGAAAAAGTTTTCCGTCATAATGTGTCACTCACTTATGAGCAGTGGCTAGTTTATCCTGATGGACGCAAGGCGTGTTTTGAACTGCGTAAAGTCCCATTTTATGATCGTATTGGTAAACGTCATGGCTTAATGGGCTTTGGACGTGACATTACAGAGCGTAAGCGCTATCAAGACGCGCTAGAGAACGCGAGCCGTGATAAAACCACCTTTATTTCAACAATCAGCCATGAATTGCGTACACCGCTAAATGGCATTGTTGGATTAAGCCGTATCTTATTGGATACCGAGCTTTCACCCGAACAACTCAATTACTTAAAAACGATCCATGTGAGTGCGATTACGTTAGGGAATATTTTTAATGACGTGATTGAAATGGACAAAATTGAGCGTAGAAAAATTCAGTTGGATAACCAGCCAATAGACTTCACAGAATTTATTTCTGATTTAGAAAATCTGTCTGGACTGTTAGTACAGCCAAAAGGATTGAAATTCACACTCGAAGCAGAAGAAACGCTACCGCATAAGATAACCTCTGATGGGACTCGACTACGCCAGATTTTATGGAATCTCATCGGTAATGCCGTGAAGTTTACTCAAGAAGGTGAAATCAAAGTACGTATTTGGCAAGAAGCGCCAGATAAGTTGTTCTTTGAAGTGAAAGATAGCGGAATTGGTATTCCAAAAAGTGAGCTTGAGAAAATCTTTGCCATGTACTATCAAGTCAATGATAGCCAAGGTGGTCGTTCTGCAACGGGAACGGGCATCGGACTTGCCGTCTCAAAACGTCTAGCACAGCATATGGGCGGTGATATTCGTGTCGAGAGTGAGTTAGGTAAGGGATCTACTTTTACCCTCTCTATCGTCGCTCCTGCGATTGAAGAGCATCACGATATCGAAAATGACGATGAGCTCTTATTACCTGCTTTAAATATTCTGCTTGTTGAAGATATTGAACTTAACGTGATTGTTGCCTGCTCTGTTTTAGAAAAGCTGGGTAATACTGTTGATGTTGCGATGACCGGAGCCGAAGCGTTATCGATGTTTAAGCCTAATGAATATGACTTAGTGCTATTAGACATTCAATTACCTGATATGACAGGTTTCGATATTTCAAGAAAATTACGCCAAGAATTCGACAGTAATGAACTCCCTCCTCTTATTGCGTTAACAGCAAATGTTTTGAAAGACAAAAAAAGAGTATTTGGATGCGGGAATGAATGATGTGTTAAGTAAACCTCTTTCTGTGGACGCACTTACCGCGATTATCAATAAATTTTGGGGAGATGGTGCGGTTTCTGTGCCATGTAATGAGTCATCGGAATTGTTGAATAAAAATGAAGAATTATTAGATATAGACATGCTGAATCAATACATCGAACTCGTCGGACCTCAATTAATCACTGATGGTCTAGCGGTTTTTGAAAAGATGATGCCAAGTTATATGTCAGTCCTTGAATCTAACCTAACAGCTCGTGATGAGAAGGGTATTTCAGAAGAGGGGCATAAAATTAAAGGGGCAGCGGGTTCTATTGGTTTAAAACATTTACAGCAACTCGCTAAACAGATCCAATCATCAGAATTGCCTGCTTGGTGGGACAATGTACAAGAATGGGTTGATGAGTTAGAAAGAGATTGGAGAAAGGATGTGGAAAGTTTAAGAAACTGGTTATCAGACGCTACAAAAAAATAACCCCAACCGAAGGTTGGGGTGCGCGAATACTGCGCCAACACCAGGGAAACTTTTCTATCCGCTTTTTTGATTCTCATTACATAGGCGAATAGGATGAAACTATTCCATACATCATACAAGCAACAAAATAGCAAAGATAAGTTTTTTTGTTACAAGAAACATTTAAATATGTGATGCCGATTGGTGTTTACACCTATAAATGGGTAACTAGTAATCTACTACAAACGGAGAAAGATATGAAATCAATTGCGGTAATTTTAAGTGGCTGTGGTGTGTTCGATGGGAGTGAAATTCATGAATCAGTACTCACAATGCTTGCTTTAAGCCAAAATAATGCTGAAGTTCATTATTTTTCACCTAATGATTTACAACCAACTGTAATTAATCATATTACAGGTGAGGAAAAACCAGAAAAAAGGAATATGATGGAAGAATCTTCTCGTATTTCTCGTGGAAAAATCTCCCCTTTATCAGAAGCAAAGGCCGAAAACTTTGATGCTGTCATTATTCCTGGTGGTTTTGGTGCGGCGAAGAATCTGTGCGATTTTGCAACAAAAGGGGAGGGCTGTGAAATTAACAAAGATCTCTTAAGATTCGTACAAGCGATGCATCAGCAAAACAAACCATTAGGGTTAATGTGTATTGCACCTGTAATGTTACCAAAAATGTTAAATTCTCCAGTAAAATTAACAATTGGAAATGACGTGGAAACCGCTTGTGTGATTGAAAAAATGGGCGGCGTTCATATCGATTGCCCTGTCGATGATATTGTTGTTGATGAAAAATATCGTGTTGTCACAACGCCTGCGTATATGCTTGCACAATCTATTGCACAAGCACAGGTGGGGATTGAGAAACTGGTTAAGAAAGTCCTTGAAATGGCATAAAGAGTAGGCGAAAACAGCAGATGGTACTGGTGAGAAAGTTAAAGAAAGTATTAATTATTCTAATTGCTTTATGGCTGTTAACAGTTGTGCTGTTTTCTTTTTTACCTGTGCCTTTTTCTGCTGTTATGGTTCAAAGACAAATTTCTGCTTGGAGTGAATTTGATTTCTCTTATGTATCACATTCAACATGGGTAAGTGAAAAAGAGATCGCTCCCGTAATGTATTTAGCGGTTATTGCTTCTGAAGATCAAAATTTTCCTAAACATTGGGGATTCGATTTTGATGCTATTGAGAAAGTTTTCAAAAAAAATAATAACAACGGGAAAACATTACGTGGTGCATCAACGATTTCTCAGCAAACGGTCAAAAATCTCTTTTTATGGGATGGTCGTAGTTGGATAAGAAAAGGGCTTGAGGCAGGAATGACGCCTGTTGTCGAGCTTGTTTGGTCAAAAAAACGTATTTTAACGGTGTATCTGAATATTGTTGAGTTTGGTGATGGGATCTTTGGTGTAGAGCAGGCTTCTCAACACTATTTTAGAAAGCCTGCGAAACAACTTACCCGTCATGAAGCGGCATTATTAGCCGCAGTATTACCTAATCCGCATATTTATCACGTAAATAAACCTTCTGCTTACACCCTCAAACGACAGCAGTGGATCTTAAATCAAATGCGACTAATGGGGGGAACCTCCTTTTTAAAGAAAAATAATTTGTCATAACTTTATAAGGTTTGAAATATTTTTCTATTAGGCTCTGCAATCTTCTCCGATAACTTTGTTATCGCAGAGGGATCGTTAGATTGACGAGACTGGATGCGAAATTGTGAGGGGGTCATACCGTATTTACGTTTAAACGCATCGCAAAAATAAGCATTACTGCCAAAACCACAGCGATGACTTATTTGAAAAACAGAGTAATTGGAAAAGGTCAGGTAATTTAACGCAATACCCATTCTGACATCCAGTAATAGCTGGCAAAATGAGACGCCTTCTTTACTTAAATGTCGACGTAATGTTGATGGCGTTGTGAAAAGTGTTTTAGCCACATCTTCTAAATGCCATTTTCTTTGTGGATCTTGCGTAATTAAATGCGTAATTGCCTGATTTTTCGGCTCATCATAGTTAAATCTAAAGATATTTAAAATATCGATACCTTCTTGATACACCGCCATCAAAATAAAAAATAAGCATTGCTGCATAAACATGGTTTCTTGAGATGGAGAGCCATGTGGTAACGGTAAGCACTGTTTTAAAATGCCAAAATTACTTTTTATCACTTCAGGCGTTGATAAATGGTAAGCAGGAAGGTGGCTTGTCAGTGGCGAGCTAGATTTAATTAAAGGTTTTAGTAAAGAGAAAACAGATTGAAGCTCTGTTTCACATAATACAAGTGTGTGTAGTTCGATAGATTTATGCGTAAATTGACTGACTATGTCGCAAGAAACTTGACTGTATTTCGGAATAATAAGCGTTAAATGGCTAGAGACATCAATGGTTTGTCCATTGATGCAAATCGTACCTTTTGCGCCACTAACCATCGCTATCATCGGGTTTTCGATGTAAAACGTTTTTAAAGACATTTGGTTAGAGGACAGAATGTGTTTGTATTCCATGATTTCCGATATACCGTAGGCAAGTTAAGCATTCATCTTGCTTAAATGAACAATACTCAAAATGAGCGCATTTGTTGTATAAACTGATAAGCCACGACTAGAATAATAAATAGAAAGATTATTCTAATTTAAATTCGTGTTGTCATGCAAAGCAGAACGAGAGTGAAGCAGAATATAATCTTGTTGATAAAGCATGACAATATAGATATCTGCTCATTTTTTACATTTATTTTAAACAGTGTCATTTTTTCTAAATAAATTGTTATTTATTCAAAACGCATTTTTCGTAATAAGGTGTAGAATCGCGCGTCACAGACGGAGGAGATTATCCTGTTCTTAGGATATCACTGTTCGTCTTTTATCCACACCCTATCCAACATTCATTAGCTTATTTTCTATTTGATTTTGAATGATTCAATCTTATGGATAGCGCTGTATGTATTCACGTATTTTCCTGATTTATTGATAAATTTGCCGAGTTGGCAGGAGTGAGTATGTCTGACTTTTCAGGGAAGGGTTGGCTTGCTGAAATCGTTTTACGTTATGAAGTAAAACGCGAAATAACACGTCTTACAGAAAAGCGCCATATCGGCCCATTAATGGTTCAGCGCCCTTTTTACCCTGAGCAAGGTATTGCACACACTTATTTGCTTCATCCTCCAGGTGGCGTGGTGGGCGGCGATAAGTTATTGATTAATATTGATGTGCAGCCCCAAGCGCACGCACTGCTCACCACCCCTGGAGCCACTAAATTTTATCGCAGTGCAGGTGGTGTTGCTCAGCAAGTTCAAACCTTAAACGTGGCACCTAATGGCTTTTTAGAGTGGTTACCTCAAGAAAATATCTTTTTTCCTGAAGCGCAAGTTCGTTTGAAAACGGATATTCATATTGCATCTACGGCCAGATTTATTGGCTGGGAAATCCAATGTTTTGTCGCCCCGTTTTAAATGAATGGTTTGATAATGGCAATGTAAAAGGGCGTTTAAATTTCTATATCGATGAAAAGTTGACATTAACTGAGTCGATTTTTGTTGATGGTTTACAAAAAAGATCGGCGGCAATGCGTGAATTTCCGATGTTGGGATCACTGTATATTTATCCCGCAACGGATAAGTTAAAAAGCCTTATTCAGCAAAGTATTGAGGCTTTCTCAGCTTCTTACGATCATATTATCGAATATGGTTTAACGGATGTAGACGGTATTTTAGTTTTACGGTTATTAGGCTCTCAAACAGAGCCAATGATGGCGTGTTTTGCCCAAGTTTGGCAAACCGTCAGACAACACTGGTTAGGGTATTGCCCTGAGCCGCCTCGTATATGGGCGACATAATCGTTAATTTTAGGAGCAGAAATGGAATTAACACCAAGAGAAAAAGATAAATTACTGCTTTTTACAGCGGGTCTTGTTGCTGAAAGACGTTTAGCGAAAGGGCTCAAGCTTAATTATCCTGAAGCGGTTGCACTGATTAGTTGCGCCATTATGGAAGGGGCGAGAGAGGGGAAAACCGTTGCCCAATTGATGAGTGAAGGACGCTCTGTTTTGACAGCAGAACAAGTTATGGAAGGTGTACCCGAAATGATAAAAGACATTCAAGTGGAATGTACATTCCCAGATGGTACAAAACTTGTTTCTATTCATGATCCTATTGTGTAGGTAACAACATGATACCCGGTGAAATTAGAGTTAACCAAGCATTAGGTGATATTGAACTTAATGCAGGTCGAGAGACAAAAACAATACAGGTTGCTAATCATGGCGATCGGCCCGTGCAAGTCGGCTCTCATTATCATTTTTATGAAGTGAATGACGCGTTGAAATTTGAACGAGAAGGCACATTAGGTTTTCGTTTAAATATTCCAGCAGGTATGGCGGTTCGTTTTGAACCAGGTCAAAGCCGTACTGTTGAATTAGTGGCTTTTGCAGGAAAGCGTGAGATTTACGGCTTTCATGGCAAAGTAATGGGTAAATTGGAGAGTGAGAAAAAATGAAAACTATCTCACGTCAAGCTTATGCAGATATGTTTGGTCCAACAACAGGTGACCGTCTGCGATTAGCCGATACTGCGCTTTTTCTTGAAATTGAAAAAGACTTCACCACTTATGGCGAAGAGGTCAAGTTTGGTGGTGGTAAAGTGATCCGTGATGGTATGGGGCAGAGCCAAGTTGTCAACGCTGAATGTGTTGATGTACTTATTACCAACGCCATTATTTTAGATCATTGGGGCATTGTAAAAGCGGATATCGGGATCAAAGATGGTCGCATTGTGGGTATCGGCAAAGCGGGTAATCCAGATGTACAACCTAATGTAAGTATTGTTGTAGGACCTGCCACAGAAGTCTTGCGGGCGAAGGTAAAATCGTTACCGCAGGTGGTGTTGATACACATATTCACTTTTATCTGCCCTCAACAAGCACAAGAAGGTTTAGTTTCTGGTGTCACCACGTTTTATTGGCGGTGGCACAGGTCCCGTTGCAGGAACTAATGCAACCACAGTAACTCCTGGTATTTGGAACATGCACCGCATGTTAGAAGCGGTTGATGAACTTCCAATTAACGTCGGTTTATTTGGTAAAGGTTGTGTGAGCCAACCTGAAGCTGTTCGTGAACAAATTGAAGCGGGTGCTATTGGTCTAAAAATTCATGAAGACTGGGGCGCAACACCAATGGCAATTCATAACTGTCTTAATGTTGCCGATGAAATGGATGTGCAAGTTGCTATTCACTCTGACACCTTAAATGAAGGCGGTTTCTATGAAGAAACCGTGAAAGCGATAGCTGGCCGCGTGATCCACGTTTTCCACACAGAAGGCGCAGGTGGTGGGCACGCACCTGATGTCATTAAATCCGTCGGTGAGCCTAATATTCTACCCGCTTCCACTAACCCAACAATGCCCTATACCATTAACACGGTAGATGAGCATCTTGATATGTTGATGGTTTGTCATCACCTTGATCCTTCTATTCCCGAAGATGTGGCTTTTGCTGAATCTCGTATTCGCCGTGAAACCATCGCTGCAGAAGATATCTTACATGATATGGGAGCGATTTCTGTTATGTCATCGGACTCACAGGCTATGGGGCGCGTAGGTGAAGTTATTCTTCGTACTTGGCAGTGTGCACACAAAATGAAATTACAACGTGGCACATTAGAAGGTGATACCGCGGAAAGTGATAACCATCGCATTAAACGCTATGTGGCGAAGTATACGATTAATCCTGCTTTAGCGCATGGTATTGCACATGAAGTTGGTTCTATTGAAAAAGGGAAATTAGCTGATTTGGTTTTATGGGATCCGGCTTTCTTTGGTGTGAAACCCGCATTGATCATGAAAGGAGGCATGGTGGCTTATGCCCCAATGGGCGATATTAATGCGGCTATTCCAACGCCTCAGCCGGTGCATTATCGTCCAATGTATGCGTGTTTAGGTAAAGCCAAATATCAAACCTCGATGATCTTTATGTCGAAAGCAGGGATCGACGCAGGGGTGCCTGAAAAGCTGGGTTTAAAGAGCTTAATTGGTCGTGTTAAAGGCTGTCGTACTATTACTAAAGCGTCGATGATCCACAATAGTTATGTGCCTCATATCGAGCTTGATCCTCAAACCTATATTGTGAAAGCAGATGGTGTGCCATTAGTGTGTGAACCTGCAACGCAATTACCTATGGCACAACGCTATTTTCTCTTTTGATAAGCGTTTACCGAGAATATAGAGCATGAAAAGATTTACTCAACTTATTGATAAACAAAAAGCACTTGCAACAGCAACGTCCGAAAAACAGGCTCTTACTTTGTGTTTGACGATGGATGAAAGGACGAAAAGTCGTTTAAAAGTGACATTAAGTGATGGGCAAGAAGCTGGGTTATTTTTGCCTCGTGGTACGGTGCTAAAAGAGGGCGATATCTTACTGTCTGAAGATAATACGCAAGTAACGATTGAAGCTGCAAAAGAGCAAGTTTCAACCGTGTATAGTGACGATCCGCTATTATTGGCTCGTGTTTGTTACCACTTAGGTAATCGTCATGTTCCATTGCAAATTGAAGCGGGTTGGTGTCGTTATTTTCATGATCATGTTTTAGATGATATGGCGAGAGGTTTAGGTGCCAATGTCGTTGTGGGGTTAGAGAAATACCAACCCGAACCGGGCGCTTATGGGGGATCGTCAGGTGGTCATCATCATCATCACCATTCTCATGATGATCATCATCACTAATTATTTGAATAAGGGAGCCTATTGATGCTTGCAGATCTACGCTTATATCAATTAGTCAGTCCTTCTTTACCCGTGGGATCGTTTACTTATTCTCAAGGGGTAGAGTGGGCGATTGAAAAGGGGTGGGTTTGTTGTCCTCAAACATTAGCGGAGTGGCTAAGCACCCAAATGGCCGGTACGTTAGCAACGTTAGAGCTTCCTATCTTACGGCGATTACAAGAAAGTTTGGCACAAGCCAAAATGAGTGAAGTGAAATATTGGTGTGATTTTATTGTCGCAAGTCGTGAAACGAAAGAGTTAAGACAAGAAGAGCGCCAACGCGGTATCGCTTTTGCTCGTTTACTTCCTCAATTAGATATTGAGTTAGATGAGACGTTACAAGCGTGTGTAAAACAGACACAACTCATGGCATTTGCGTTAGCGGCTGTGAAATGGAGTATTTCCTCCGAAAAGTTATGTTGTGCTTACGCTTGGGGTTGGCTTGAAAATACGGTGATGTCAGGCGTAAAACTGATCCCATTAGGGCAGAGTGCGGGACAGAAAATATTGTTTACATTAGCCGAGCAGATCCCAGCAATTGTTGAGCAATCTGCACATTGGCCAACGGAAGATATTGGGAGTTTTACACCCGCGCAAATTATTGCCAGTAGTCGCCATGAAACACAATACACTCGACTTTTTCGTTCATGAGAAATCTATATGCAAGAATATAATCAACCACTACGTATTGGTGTTGGTGGTCCTGTTGGATCAGGAAAAACAGCACTGTTAGAAGTTCTTTGTAAAGCGATGCGCGACACTTATGAAATCGCGGTTGTGACTAACGATATTTATACTCAAGAAGATGCCAAAATCTTAACACGCGCTGAAGCATTAGATGCAGATCGTATTATTGGTGTTGAAACGGGAGGTTGTCCTCATACTGCTATTCGTGAAGATGCATCAATGAACCTTGCGGCGGTTGAAGAATTAGCAATGCGCCATAAACATCTTGATATCGTTTTCGTAGAGAGCGGGGGTGATAACTTAAGCGCGACATTTAGCCCAGAACTGGCTGATTTAACTATTTACGTGATTGATGTGGCTGAAGGGGAAAAAATTCCACGTAAAGGGGGGCCTGGTATTACACATTCAGATCTATTAGTGATTAATAAAATCGACCTAGCACCTTATGTTGGCGCCTCATTAGAGGTGATGGAAGCAGATACAGCAAGAATGCGTCCTGTGAAGCCTTATGTTTTCACAAATCTAAAAGAAAAAGTGGGTTTGGAAACGATTATCGATTTTATCATTGATAAAGGAATGTTAAGACGCTAATAGCTTGTTGTGAGCAAGGGCGAGTTTTAGTCAAGCAAGAAACTGTCAGTATCGGTCATTATTCACAAAGACCGATACTGTCAGGATAAGACAAAACGATATCAAAACGCGGGATTAATTAAGGTAAGTAAATGCGGTGGTGACTTTAACGACCCCTTTGGTTTCACTGGCAATTTTCGCAACAGCAGCGCCTTCTTGGCGGGTTAAAATACCAAATAAGAACACTTCACCATTTTCAGTGATCACTTTTACCGAAGAGGATTTTACTGAATCACTGCCTAAAATTTGAGAGCGAACTTTGGTGGTTAACCACGTGTCTGAAGATGCTGTACCTAATGTCACAGGCTCACCTTGGCGAATTTCGTTGTAGACGTTATTCACCCCTTCAACCTGACTTGCGACTTGTTTTGCCGTATTCGCAACAGACATATCAGGACTTTGACCTGTTAACAGAATATTGCCTTGATAAGCCGTTGCCACAATACGTGAATTGCTTTTCTTGATCTGTTCGTTTTTGTTTAGAGCACCAGAAACACGTGCTTCCAAAGTACCATCGTCAACTTGTTGCCCTAATGAGCGAGGATCGGTTGCCGTTTTTCCTGCAACTGCGGCAGTACCGACAACCGCTGCGCCGATACAACCTTGAAGTAAAAGTGCAGAACACAGCACTGCGGTGATAGGAAGCAATTTCATAGTAACTCCTTAGTCATCCTGATGTGGGAATAATGTATTATCAATTAAATCACAAAGACAATTGACTGTTAGCATCTGAACTTCCTGTATTCTGACGGTGCGTTGAGATGGAATACGAATTTCAACATCTTGAGGGCCTAATAATCCCGCAAGCTCTCCGCCATCATAACCTGTTAATGCCACAATGGTCATATCTCGTGTAACAGCGGCTTCAACGGCTTTAATAATACTTCTACTATTACCGTGAGTTGAGATAGCAAGTAGCACATCTCCAGCTTGTCCTAATGCACGCACTTGTTTTGCATAGATTTCATCATGCTGCTGATTTCCCATAATTGCAGTCATCACAACGCTATCTGTGTTTAACGATAGTGCAGGTAAGCTTGGACGCTCAGTTTCAAAACGATGGATCATGCTTGCGGCAAATCGTTGTGCTGTTGCTGCTGAGCTGCCGTTTCCACAGCTTAATATTTTATGGCCGTTTAACAAAGATTGAACCATCATCATGGCGGCTCTGGAAATGGCATCTGGTAATGCTTCTGCTGCTGCAATTTGAGTTTGAATACTCTCTGTAAAGCAGACTTTGATTCTATCAAGCACGTTAAGACCTATATAATCTAATTTAACGAATAAATTCCGTATAATCGAGAATGTTTTTTAACCATATTAACTGGCGTTGATCAAATGCACAAATATCAAAACGACAGTCTGAAGTCTCGATACTTTCTTGGTGTTGTGCTAACCAACATTTCGCTGTACGCCATAAGCGACGCCGTTTTGAGGTAGTAACAGAGCTTATTGCATCACCAAATAAGATGTTACGTCTAAAACGAACCTCAACAAATACCCATGTCCTCTTTTCCTGCATAATAAGATCAATTTCTCCACAGGGATATCGGACATTACGCTCAATCAATATTAATCCTTGTTGACGTAAATATTTTTAGCGCTTTTTGTTCATAGTATCGCCCTAAAAAATAAGGGTTTTTAGAAAAAATCATCCATGATTTCCTTTTTTTATCTCACTCATAAAAATAAACCGCCTTTATGGCGGTTTATTTTATGATTAACGCAATACGTGTATTACTGCGCAACGGGTTCAATCTTACCTTGTTTAAATTGCATCCAAGGAAGTTCTCTATAAACCGTACAGTTATTTTCAACACGTAATGAACCTGAAATACCATTAAAACGTAATGTACCTTTTGTCAGATCATTGTAATTGTTTGCTAATGACCAAGCATCAATTCCCATAGCATAAAGGCGCATTAATGAGTAATCGTTCGCAAATTTGCTTGATGCTTTTTGCATCAACGGCAAATTAGCGCCAGTCATCAATGGAATATCGCTAAATTGAATACCATCCATCTCCATACGGAAATCAGGACCTGTTCCACCTTGGTTACTGCGCGAACTAACATAAATAGGTGGACGCTTTTGGGTACTGATTGCCATATCAATCATTGGCTTAATTAAAGTTAATTCATCGCTAGTCGCAATGATATAAACCGAATCAATGGCACCACCTGTGGAGGGAATAGATTGCGTCTCTAATGGTAAAGGTGCATTAGCCGTCGGTAGAATAGGTGTACCTGTCATACGAATACCCACACCACGGTTAATAGAGGCTTTTAAGCTTTCAACAGAACTAAACGTTTGTTGTAAAACGGTGCCACCCCCTGTGCGTTGCCATTCATCAGCAAAGGTTTGTGCCATTCTTTGACCAAATTTATTATCAGGAACAATAATTAATGGATTAGATTTTTGTTGCTGACGTAAATGTTGTGCCGCATTACGGGTTTCATCTTCTGGTGAAAGAGAGAAGAAACAGACGGTTGTCGCTGAAGGGACATTATCTAATTCATTTAATGCCAAAACAGGTAAGCCACTTTGAAGCTCAATTGTCTTCATGACTTCAGGTTTTAGTAATGGACCAACGATTAGGTTGGCACCGTCTTGCTGTACTTTTTTCAGTAAAACGTCGATAGATTGGCTATTGGTATCATAAACAATCACTTGGCGAGAGTTTTGTGCAATAGGATCAAGTTGAACGGTCATATTACCTGAAAAAGTCTCAGTTTCTTTTTCTTCTTTTACTTGATTTGTTTCACTATTCTCAGCGGTATCTTTAGCTGTATCTGGATCCGTTGCTGGCGTTTCAGTATTGCTAATGCCTAATTCTTCTAAGATTGAGGCTAGGCTATCATCGTTTTTAGGGGCTTGGGGTTCAGGCATTGCTTGTGGTTGTGGTAAGCCACTTTGCGCATCAAGGAAGCCTTGACGAATAGCTTCACCAAAAACTTTCGCTTGTCCTGTTAAAGGTAATAATAATGCGATTTGGCTACTTGCACTGACAGACGGTTGTGAAAGACGTAATAATGATGCTGGAAGTGTTAATGCCGCTGGATTTCGAGGATAGCGAGTTTGCCATTCTCTGACCGCTATTGATAACTTATCAGCATCATCTTTGTTGTATTCATAGGTATTCAGTAAATCTAACCAACCTTGCAGTGTATTTTCATTAGCCTTGATAACAATACCACGGCGTTGTTCTGGTGTAAGTTTGGTTAGCGTGAGCCATGTATCATCAATATTTTTCTGATGCAGTTGAGGATCAGTAATTAATGTTTCTAACCCGATATAGGCTCTAATAACATCCAAAGATGCAAGCCCTTGAGCGTCATCAATCACTTTTTGAAATTGTTTCATCTCCATTTCTGCTTTTGCAGCGGGAGTGAGCGGTTGTTCTTGTTGCCCCGTCAGGGTACAACCTGACATAATCAATGCAGAGAGTATCGCAGTATAGGATAAACCTGTTTTAAAACGCACAAAAATTGAGGAAAGCATACTGTACCCAGTGATGTTTTATAATTATGCTCAATTTTAAATCGGTCATTCGGAATAAACAATGAATCAACCTAATCGAGCAGCGGTAACGACATCCACACTGTACATAGTACCCACACCTATTGGTAATCTGGGCGATATCACCCAGCGGGCACTTGATGTGCTGTCTCATGTCGATTTAATTGCTGCAGAAGATACCCGTCATACAGGGCTTCTATTACAGCACTTTGCCATTAACGCACGTTTGTATGCGTTACATGATCATAATGAACAGCAAAAAGCAGATCAATTAATTAGCAAATTACAACAGGGGCTAAGTATCGCATTAGTCTCTGATGCAGGTACACCATTAATTAACGATCCTGGCTATCATTTAGTCAATCAATGTCGTAAAAATGGCATAAATGTTGTGCCATTACCTGGCGCTTGTGCTGCTATTACGGCACTGTCTGCGGCAGGGCTTCCTTCAGATCGTTTTTGTTATGAAGGTTTTTTACCAGCCAAAACAAAAAGCCGTCAGGACTGTTTACGGGCGTTATCAGAAGAGCCTCGTACATTGATTTTTTATGAATCAACACATCGGCTGTTAGATAGTTTAGCTGATATGGTGACAGTTTGGGGGGAAGATCGCTACGTAGTATTAGCGAGAGAGCTCACAAAAACGTGGGAAACTATTCAAGGTATGCCTGTTGGTGAATTACTTAAATGGGTTCTTGAAGATGAAAATCGCCGTAAAGGTGAGATGGTATTAATTGTTGAGGGTTATGAAAAACCCGTTGATGATGATTTTTCCCCAGAAGTATTACGGACACTCGCGATTTTACAAAAAGAATTACCACTGAAAAAAGCGGCAGCAGTCACTGCTGAAATTTATGGTGTGAAGAAAAACGCACTCTATAAACATGTTATTGAGCAAAATGGCGAAGCTCACGACAAGTAAAGTGATTTTTTAGCTTCTTTTGCTATACATTTTATACCAAAATCCCTATAATCCGCACCCTGAGTTGACTAGACAACCGCTGCTTTATCGTTGTCCCTTCGGGGAGACGGATAGAGGGGAGGAAAGTCCGGGCTCCACAGGGCAGGGTGCCAGATAACGTCTGGGAGGCGCGAGCCTACGACAAGTGCAGCAGAGAGTAAACCGCCGATGGCCTGTTTACAGGATCAGGTAAGGGTGAAAGGGTGCGGTAAGAGCGCACCGCGCAACTGGTAACAGTTTGTGGCATGGTAAACTCCACCCGGAGCAAGACCAAATAGGGGTTCTTATGGTGCGGCCCGCATTGAACCCGGGTAGGTTGCTGGAGCCAGCGCGCAAGTTCTGGCCTAGATGAATGGTTGTCCACGACAGAACCCGGCTTAACGGTCAACTCACCTCATAAAAAACCCTCGATTCACCTTGTGTCTCGAGGGTTTTCTGTTTTTAAGTCCATTTAAATTAACTGTCACGAAATAATATCAATAAACAATCCACGAAACTCAGCCGAGCTTTTTAACGTGATACTATTGCTGTCTTGAATAAAAGCGCCATCACCACACTGAATTTGCCCATTTTCTTGTGTTGATGTTTGCAAATAGGTGCCACCTTTTATGGATTGTAAAAAGCCTTTTTGCCCTTTTATTGGCAGGGTAATTTCATCGCCAGCTTGCAAATGTATATGATAAAGCCAAATTGTTTGCCTTAACATTAACGAGCCATCATCACCGGTAGGTGAAGCTAACAATTGATATTTTAAGTTTTCATCTAATACCAATTTTTGTGAGGCTAAACTTTCTTGCTGTGGGCACGCATTTAACCATAACTGAATGCGGGTTAAAGGCGTATCAGGACTGCTGTTTTTCTCTATATATGTGTCCGTATTATGCGGTGAAATTAGTAAGCACTCATTTTCTTTTGCCGTTACGGTACGCCCCATATTATCAAGGTATGTTGCTTCCCCTTGAAGAATAAGATTAACCACATCAACATGAGGATAGGTCTTTGCTTTAAATTCAGAATTTGGGGCAAGCACTTCTTGGTTGAGAACTCTTAGGGTGCCATAGTCTAAAAAATGAGGGTCAAAGTAGTGGCCAAAGGAAAATGTGTAGCGAGCTTGTAGCCAACCATAATCCGCTTTACCACATTGTTGTGCTGTTCTGTATTTTATCATAGCGGTATTTTTCGAGTAGATTATCAATATATTTATCATAGAGGTATGGACTGTCTATTGTTAGCAAGTTAATCTGGTGCCTATAATCAAATTATTTGATAGAGATAAGTATAATGAGTAAAGACAAAGCCATTACGTTGGAATCTTTACGAGTGATGGATGCCATTGATCGTAGAGGGAGTTTTGCAGCAGCCGCTGATGAACTAAATCGAGTTCCATCGGCACTCAGTTATACCATGCAAAAATTAGAAGAAGATTTAGATGTTGTTCTTTTTGACCGTTCAGGTCATCGAACAAAATTTACCAATGTCGGTAGAATGTTACTTGAGAGAGGGCGCATATTACTTGAGGCGGCTGATAAATTAACATCAGACGCTGAAGCGTTAGCAAGAGGTTGGGAGCCACATATCACTATTGTTTGTGAAGCACTTACCCCTGCATCTCGACTTTTTCCTTTGGTTGATAAACTGGCTGAAAAATCCAATACCCAACTTTCGTTAGTCACTGAAGTACTTGCGGGGGCATGGGAAAGCTTAGAAAGTGGTAAATGTGATATTGTGATTTCACCTGATATGCATTTTCGCACGTCATCAGAAATCAATTTTCGCCCTCTATACAATACGACTAGCGTCTACGTTGCCAGCCCAGATCACCCCATCCATAACGAACCTGAGCCATTAGCCGAAGAAACACGTTTAAAGTATCGTGGTATTGCGATTGCAGATACCGCAAGAGAGCGCCCTGTTTTAACGGTATTATTATTGGATAAACAGCGTCGTTTAACAGTCAGTTCTATTGAAGATAAACGCCGTGCTTTAATTGCGGGGTTAGGTGTGGCGACGATGCCAATTGATTTAATTGAAGATGATATTAAAGAAGGGCGTTTACGTGTTGTTGGTCCTGAATATCATCATGAAAATAATATTATTATGGCATGGCGAAGAGATAGCATGGGAGAGGCAAAATCATGGTGTTTACGTGAAATACCTAAACTCTTTGCTAATGATAAAAAATAATTAAAACACGTTTGAATCATCAATATTTTTTATTTTAAGAAAACAAAAAAGATCCCCTTAGGGATCTTTTTTTAAAATTCGTTATTACCAATTTTTATTGAAAATACGATCTAAACTCCATTTACCAGGACCTGTGATAACCAGCAATAAATATCCGCCTGCAATTGTCATATTTTTCATAAACATTAATTGGTTCATACCTTCAGCAAAATTACTGTGGAACAGTAGCGCGGTTAGAAGTGTAAAGACCGCGGTAAAGATTGCTGTTGTGCGAGTTAAGAAACCAAATAAGATTGCTAACCCGCCGCCTAATTCTAATAAAATAGTCAGTGGTAATAAGAAACCTGGAACGCCCATTGCTTGCATATATTGCTGTGTTCCTTCGTAACCACCAATTTTTCCGTAGCCTGCGCTAATAAATAAAATAGGCATTAAAATACGGGCAACTAATAAGGCAATGTCTTCAAATTTTTTCATGGTGTTTATTCCTAATTAAACTCTATTATTCGCAATGTATATCGATTTGTATTGTATTTTCGTCGGCTATTTTTCTATTTTTAGATTTAATAACCACGGCTACGTTGTGAGATATACAATAATGCGAATTAAACAAAGAGGATATTAAGAAGAATTAACATTCTTAGACAAAAAAATTGAAGATTAATCAGAGGTTTTTTGAAGGACTTTTGGATTGTACGTATTAAACCAATTGCACCGATAGCACGTTGCCCTAATCGTATGATTTTTTTAGGATGTTTAATGCTGTAAAGAGAAATAAAGCTGGCTCCCACTAAAAATGCAGGTTTTAAAGAGACTAAAATTCGCCATGCTTTATCATAAGGTTCTGTCACATCAAGCCAAGTTTGCGAGCTTTGCCCTAAATCAGAGCGCTGTTGCTGAATTTTATTCAACAACAGCTTTTTACGTCTTGTGAGGATAGCCTGCTTATTTTGTTTGTTCATCATGATATTGCTCCAAAAGACGTTTATCTAATTCCAATTGCTGACGAGTATCGCCTAGCAAGGTGGAATTCCGTGCTTTTCTTAATGTCATGATGGCGCCAATCAGTGCACAGAAAAGTAAAGTCGCGGTTGTGATGGCTAAAGCATAGACTCGATATTCAGGTGGAATAACCCAAAAAAGAAGTATAAGTAGGCTCATTAACCCAAAGGCGGTTAATAATAATGTGATGCCAGCCATTAAAATAAGCTGGATAAGTGTAGTTTTTTCTTCTTCCAGTTCAACGGCAATCAAGTTTAGGCGAGTTTCAACCATGCCTATAACAATAGCGCCAATCCTACTGAGAGAATTCAGAACCCCGGATGCGGGGCCCTGTGGTCTTTGAGTATCGCTCATTATCAATTAGCGTTTTGCTAGTAGAACACCAAGAACAACACCAACTGCGGCACCAATACCGATACCTGTCCATGGATTTTCACGGACATAATTATCTGCTTTTCCTGCCATTTCTTTGGTGTTATCGACAATTTCTCGGCCTGCATCACTGAGTTTTGCACGAGAACCTTTTATCGCAGACTCGGCTTTGGCGCGTAGGCTTTGGAGCTCTTCTTTGGATTTATCTGCAGAGGAGTTGAGTACTTCTTCTAGAGTATCAGCAAGAGATTTCAATTCACCGCGCAGATCTTCATTTGAATGTTGATGAGACATAAGTAACTCCTTTAATAGAGAGATGTGATATCTATAACAATAGACTAATTTTACTACTTAATGAAAATTTAAATAATGACTTAATAGTAAAAAAAAAGAGATAAATCTTAATGGTTATTCA
>NZ_MIIZ01000766.1:0-3543 GCF_001743005.1 Shigella sp. FC1967
TGATGCTCGCCTAATATAGCCTGCTGTATTATTTTCGTTAGGTGGAGCATAACGATTAATAATGGTTTTAATGGTATTTAAACCATATTTTTTTTGGTACGTTTGTAATAATTTGTAGATAGCTCGTATTCCATATTCAGGTGAAATAAATTGGCAAAAATCGTTATCTGTTTGCTCTATGGATAATCCTTTCCATTTCGAGCCGTGCCGAATATTACCAGGGTTATTATTACGCACACCTCGTACTTTTTTAGCCATTTGTAACTCCTGCTCTTCCTTTAAGGAGTTTACTCACGGGATCTACTCCGACATAACCAATAAACACACTGGCTAAGTAAGCAAACTCATGATTAATATTAAATAAAATTAGAATATCTTTAAACCAAGCAAACATTGCACACATCAGCCCAGCTAGGGAGGCTGATATTCTTTATTCTTTCATTGTTTCTCATGGCTTACCTCCAGTAGGAGGAACTGTAATAAATAATATACTCATCCACCGTACTTAAATTTAAGTACTGTTTTAACATAAGTATGGTTATGTTTTATTTATCTAATAAGCTAAATGGCGGGTATATAATATCATTACATCAGTAATTGAGAGTGAATCTACTGCTTTAACTGTTTTTACATCACTTAATACAATGCTTTTTGGTGGAAAATATTTAGGTAAATTTGCTCGTCTCATTTAATACTCCTTTTGATTTCCTATCACGACTCATTGATCATCCATGTATCACGGCATGGCATTTATGTATCTAAATTCCCCCGCATTTTATAGCGTTACCTTAACGTGATTTTTACTTACCACTCTTATATCGGTTTATTTAGTTAACCCTCACACTTTTATTAACCAATGGTTAATGTTATATCTTAACCAAGATAACGTCAAGCAGCAAAGGAATTTAACCAATGGTTAATTATGATAATAAAACAGAGTTCACAAAAAGGCTTCAAGAAGCTTGCTTAGATTCAGGAATTGCAGGTCGCGGAGTCGGTAAAAGAATTATAGATGCACTTGCTGAACAAGGGATAAAAGTCAGTGCTCCCGCAGTGTGGAAATGGTTAAATGGTGAATCAATTCCTGACCCAACAAATATTTTAGCACTAAGCCAATGGTTAGATGTTCGAGCAGAATGGTTAGAATATGGGCGCGGAGCTAAAAAAAATGATGGTATCTCAGTCAGTGAAATGACAAGGGTTGACGAGTGGGATAATAATACGCCCATAGAACGCGATGAAGTCGAAATCCCCTTCTATACCACTATTGAATTAGCAGCAGGTTTCGGAAGTTGTACCACTGATAATCAGAAGGTGGAATTATTGAGATTTTCTCGTTCAACATTTAACCGTTATGGTGTGCAGCCGAGTGATGCGGTTGCCTTTAAAGTCCACGGAGACAGCATGTCTCCTGTTATTCCTGATGGTTCAATTGTCACTATCAGTACAGGACATACGAAAATTGTTGATGGCGGTATTTATGCTATTCAACAAGGTGACCTTTTGAGAGTCAAAATTTTACATCGACTCCCTAATAATACCATTATCATCCGTAGTTATAATACAATTGATTACCCAGATGAGCGTTCTACATTAGAAGAAGTGAAAATTTTAGGGCGAGTATTTAATTGGTCCGTGATGGGTTGGTGATCGTGATAGGTAGATGATTTTAGTAGTACACAAAAAATGCCACAATCTTTTTTTGTGGTATTTTTTTAATGCATATCCATTTATATTAAAATTTGCCCAAGAAAAAACCCGCTACCTCTTACGAGATAACGGGTTCTTATATGGTGCCGGCTACCGGAGTCGAACTGGTGACCTACTGATTACAAGTCAGTTGCTCTACCAACTGAGCTAAGCCGGCTAATTCTGGCGGAAGGATAGAGATTCGAACTCTAGGATGGTTTCCCATCGGCGGTTTTCAAGACCGCTGCCTTCAGCCACTCGGCCATCCTTCCATAGCGCGGAATTATGCCTATCTCTGACCTCGCTGTCTAGCTCCGATTGTAAAAAAAATGGATTTTTTGGTTTGTTTGCTCAAAGTTCATCCGAATATCCCTTTTAAATAGATAACCTGTTAATATAATGGCTGAATAATGGTGATTGTTTATTCAATTTATCTATTTTTAATTACATTGTCTCTTAAAGGCTCGCAAACTGAATGCGTACATTGAACCAACTCAAGCCAAATACAACTAACTCGCTTATATGCCCTGTTTCTTCTTTTTTATGGTCATATCACTTTTTTTCTATACGCTTACAGTTTATTTTTGATGTTTTGGCTAGATAGCAAAAAAGAACGCTATCAATAATACAACTCACAAATTCGCTCGACAGGTTGAAGATTACCGTTATCACTCTAACCAACTTTTTCAGTTATCAAATAAAATAACCGATACCTCGGCATTCCCTATATTGAAACTTAATCCAATAAAGTTACGTTCTGATGTATTTTGGCTAGAGGGGCGAGACCAAACCGTAGATTCCATTGTATTTGGTAAACCCAATGAGCAAACCTTTCAGTTAGCGCAACGATTTGCAAATTCACTCGAAATTCTTTGGGGTGTACGTAATGATTACAGTTCACTTTATTATCTAAATGGCAAAGGGAATGATCTTATCTTAATTACGACCCATTCGGTGCTTAAGCCAGAGATCCGTTACAAAGAAAGCTATTTAACATTAACCGCGGAAAATAAGCGTTCTGAGTTATTAATGCAATCAACGGCATTAGATGAAAAAGAAAGTCTTTCTCCCATTAGGAAGATGTCTACGGAAAACATCTATTACTACACTTATCGTATTATGTTTAATGTGCCGGGTCAGTTAACCAGCGTAGTGGCGTTTGATTTACCAATCAATAATTTCTTGCCTTCAGAGCTCTCTCCGCACTACTTAAGATTACTTCCAACAGGTCAGCAATCTGTTTATGACAAGAATAACATTGAAATATCAACTGATGGCTCTTCACTGATTTTCTCTCAACCGATTATCGGGATCCCATATTCACTCTCTTATGAATATCCGATAAAATCGATGGTAAAAGAAATTGCCTACAAAAATATTTGGTTATTAATCAGCCTATTGGCATTTATTTCTATCTCCGTCTTTGGTCATATCTATATCCGTAATAAATACGTTTTTCCCTTATATCTCTATGACCCGTAATCTACGGATCAAAGAAGAAATGACAAATGACATCATTTCAAATCTCCCGATAGGATTATTAGTCTATAATTTTTCCTCTAACCATAAGATTATTAGTAATAGTCATGCAGAAAAATTACTGCCTCATATCGATTTATCTAAGATCCGTCAGATGGCGGTTGAGCACAATGGTTTAATCCAAACGGCCATCAACAACGAAATTTATGAAATAAGAACAAGTAATAACAACAATATTGACAATACATCATTATTCATATTTCTGAATAAAGATAACGGTTGAGCACAATGGTTTAATCCAAACGGCCATCAACAACGAAATTTATGAAATAAGAACAAGTAATAACAACAATATTGACAATACATCATTATTCA
>NZ_MIIZ01000767.1:0-3542 GCF_001743005.1 Shigella sp. FC1967
AAAAATGCTGGCTGAGCGTGCGGTTCCTGTCTGTATCCATTTAGGATTAACACCACAATCTGTCAATGTTTTTGGCGGTTATAAAGTCCAAGGCAGAGAACATGATGAAGCCGAGCAGTTAAAGCAAGATGCTATCGCCCTTGAAAATGCAGGAGCACAATTGGCAGTATTAGAATGTGTTCCTGTTACTCTGGCTAAAGCGATTACAGACGCATTAACGATGCCTGTTATTGGTATCGGCGCAGGTAATGTCACTGATGGACAAATTCTTGTAATGCATGACTTATTGGGCTTAACACCTCAAGCGCCTAAGTTTTCAAAAGATTTTTTACAAGAAGCAGGCTCATTAAAAGGGGCTGTTAGCCTTTATGTTCAACACGTTGAACAAGGCTTGTTTCCCGAAGAAAAACATTCATTTAACTAATTTACTATCTTAATTATCAATATCGTAAAGGAGTCACGCCATGCTAATTATTGAAACTACGCTTATCTTACGCCGAGAAATCAAGCGGTTAAAGCAAGAAGGTAAACGCATTGCATTGGTTCCAACCATGGGTAATCTTCATGAAGGTCACCTGAAACTCATTGAAGAAGCCCGTATTCACGCAGATGTCGTGATCACATCTATATTTGTTAATCCACTTCAATTTGATAGAGAAGCCGATTTAGCAAACTATCCTCGTACTTTACAAGAAGATTGTGAGTTACTGCGTGATAAACAAGTCGATATTATCTTTGCGCCTTCAGCAAAAGAGATGTATCCGCACGGAATGGAAAATCAAACTACTGTTGATGTACCTGTATTATCTAGCGTATTAGAAGGGGCAAGTCGACCAGGTCATTTCCGTGGTGTCACAACCGTTGTCAGTAAACTTTTTAATCTTGTACAACCTGATGTTGCAATGTTTGGTGAAAAAGACTTCCAACAACTGCAAATCATCAAAAAGATGGTAAACGATTTATGTATGGATACGAGTATTATTCCTGTTGCTATCGTACGTGACAAAAATGGTTTAGCACTCAGTTCACGTAATCGCCTATTATCTGATAACGAAAAACAACAAGCGCCTGCACTTTATCAAACGATGCAAGAAATCGCAGAACAATTAGCATCAGGTAATCATGACATTAATCAGCTACTGCAAAGTGCCAAAAACACCTTAGAGCAGAAAGGTTTTCGTGCAGATGAGTGCTTTATTT
The DNA here is from genome assembly GCF_001743005.1 of Shigella sp. FC1967. Classification (NCBI taxonomy): domain Bacteria; kingdom Pseudomonadati; phylum Pseudomonadota; class Gammaproteobacteria; order Enterobacterales; family Enterobacteriaceae; genus Shigella; species Shigella sp. FC1967. The sequence continues at coordinate 1,201 of NZ_MIIZ01000767.1, forward strand.
GTGATGCAGATACCCTCACTCCATTAAATGAAGAGAGCCGTCGAGCAGTGATCCTAATGGCAGCATGGCTGGGTAATACTCGCTTAATTGATAACCAACAAGTTAACCTTGTTTAATCTTCATAATTAGAACAATAGGAAACACAACCATGCTACGCACAATGTTACAAGGCAAACTACATCGCGTAAAAGTCACACAAGCCGATCTTCACTATGAAGGCTCTTGCGCAATTGATCAGGATTTTATGGATGCCGCGGGCATTCTTGAAAATGAAGCCATTGATATTTATAACGTTGATAATGGCGAACGTTTTTCAACTTACGCCATTTGCGCAGAAAGAGGCTCGCGTATTATTTCGGTCAATGGTGCTGCCGCACGTAAAGCTGCGGTTGGTGATCGCTTAATTATTTGTTCTTATGTGCAGATCCCTGATAGTGATGCACGCAGTCATAAACCCAATATCGCCTATTTTGAAGACAATAATGAAATGAAGCGCATTGCCAAAGCCGTCCCCGTCCAAGTGGCTTAACCCATAAATGATTGCTCCACTTCCCATAGGCAGAGGTTCCCTGCTTATGGGAAACAATTAACAAGAACAATAAATAACCCATTATTATTTGCTTGTCACGATCCCCCTTAATAAAAACGAGATATCAGGTTCAAAACAGAGTTTCTTCTCCATTTTTCCTCGCTTATCTTTCAGTAGATTGTTATAAATCATATAAGTATTGTCTAACTACCCTCTGACTAATAAAAAATTATGATAAAAGTTGCTTTAGTAGATGATCACATTGTTGTGCGTTCTGGTTTTGCACAACTCTTAATGTTAGAGCCTGATATTCACATCGTGGGTGAATATTCTAATGGGCAAGAAGCATGGCCTTATTTAGCACATGACGATATTGATGTTGCGGTTATGGATCTCTCTATGCCCGGCGAAAGTGGTCTACAACTCCAAAGTCGCTTAAAACAAAAGCGCCCTGATTTTCGCACTATTATTTTAAGCATCTATGACACCCCTGCTTTTGTTCAAAGTGCACTAGACTCTGGCGCTCGTGGTTATTTAACTAAACGTTGTGGCCCTGAAGAGTTAGTACAAGCTGTACGCGCCGTACATCAAGGTGGCTGTTATCTTTGTTCTGATGCGATGAAAGCATTGCGACAAACGCCTGAAGAAGACAGTGCGCTACATACCTTAACCCCCCGTGAAAGAGAAATTTTTAATCTTTTAGTCCAAGGAATTAATGTCAAAACCATTGCCGTAAAACTGAATCTTAGTCATAAGACTGTACACGTTCATCGCGCCAATGTACTCGGTAAATTAGGCTGTGAAACAACCATCGATTTAGTTCATTTCGCCTTAAAAAATCAGTTGATTACCGGATCGCTATAACATGAAAAGGGGACTCCGTTTTCTTCTTCAATCCCTCTTTTTATTACTCACCTACTCTTTACTTTGGCTATCACTTTGGGTGATTGGCTTCTATTTAAGTAAAAATGGGCAACAAGCGGCTCTTTTCTTACCTCAAGGTCTGCGATTAGCCCTCATAATTTTACTCTGGCGTCGCTTTTGGCTACCGATGTTATTTGCAGAATGGGGGCTTTATTACTGGTTAGCGCAAGAGCAATTAATTACACACGCGATTATTTATCTCTCACCAATACTCAGCCTCGTTGTCGCACTCGAAGTTCAACGTATTTGGTGGCGATATCCTTTGTATTGGCAACGCTTAACCCTATTAATTGGTGCCGTGGGTTTTAATAGCCTGTTGCAAGCCTTTATTCTTGGTTTCTCTATTAATACCACCAGCGGAATTTTCCTCACCTCTGTCACCGGTGGCATATTACTCGCACCTTTTGTCTTTTTACTTTATGAATATCTTCGTGAATTACAAAGTCGTACCCTAATTTCTAATGGTACTCCCGATCCCCCACTAAGAACTTCTTTGCTGATGTGGGGATTTCTATTTTGCCTTATTGGGTTAAGTGCTCAGTTTTTCTTAACACCCGAGATAGAGCGATTATTAGTTATCCTTGTTTTTATTCCTAATGTCTTTATGGCTTACCGTTATGGCTGGCAAGGTGGCGTATTATCTGCATTATTAGGCAGTTTAATGATTACGTTTGCTCGCCAAGTGAATGGCGCATTTAATGATTTGCGTGAGTTAGAAATGTTTTTAACCACACAAGCTATTATTGGTATTGGCTTAGGAATTGCGATTAGCCGCCAACAACAACTTGCTCATAATTTACGCCATTACCGTCTACGCCTAGAACAAGAGTTGCAAGCTCGTCGTGATCTTATGGAAAAACTGGTTCATACCGAAGAAGATGTTAAAAAA
>NZ_MIIZ01000768.1:0-3532 GCF_001743005.1 Shigella sp. FC1967
TGGTTTTAATTTAATTTAATATTACATTCTCTTACTAAGAAAATGTATTAAAAATAAATATATCATTTATAACCTAATGGTTTAGATGATTAAATAGAGTGTATATTGATGGCGGAATAATAGTGCAAGATTTATTAATAGCAGGCATCTTATTGATGTCATTTTTATTTCCATATAACTATATTTTAATATAGCAGTTACTATATACTCAGTGACAATAGTTTTCATATGACCTTGTTATTTGTGTTAGGGTGTTTTTTTATTCTGTGTTTTTTTGCTTATTTATAGTTGAAACAATTTATCATTGTCATTTTACGAGTGTATTTTTTTTATTTTTTATATAAATGTAAAAATTTATTTTGTTGGTGAATCGATTTTTATGGAATAATTGTTCATTCCTATTTCTTATTGATATTTAATTTATGTATTACTTTTTATTATTTTCTGTATTTATAATCTCTGGATGTACCACGAATAAAGCAACTCAGACTAAATTAATTGAAACACACACCAATAATCTCACTCCTGATAGTCACGCAGTTAATAATAAACTTGGTTTTTATGTTAGGAAAGCAATCTCGCTTTGAAATGGAAGTGAAAGAAAGAAAAACAAAGACTTAACCAAGTTTTTAAAGTTGGTTTAAATGAGGTAAAACCATCAGTAAACGATCAGTATTTAAATAATCATTCAACATTAAAGCCTATTCAAAAAATAAGTTTTACTATGCCTGTTCCTGAGCCTATTTGGAATGAAGAAAAACAGACAGTTGAATTCAAATGGAAACAAAAGCCTCATTATACTTTTGATGCCTATTAATACTTTAATATCAATTTAAAATTTAATTTTATATGGAAAAATTATGCGTATAGCAATCGCCTTATTATGTTCTTTTCTATTACTGGGCTGTGCTACTGATAACGTTACTTTTAGTATGGGTAATTCAGGAAGCCATAAAATAGGTAGTCCAGTGTGTTCTACATTAGTATGTGGTAAAAATACTCGAACACAAGGAGAGCAAAACGCAATTAATGAAGCTGTTCATGAACAACAGCGAGCTATTATGCGAGGAGAAAAACCTGATTTACAGATTATGGCCTCTTATTAAAAATTAACACTATTATCTATGCCAGTAATTAATACTGGCTGATAATTATTTTTTAAATTTTATTAATAATAAAGTTAACTCTATCGGTGATCCCAATTTTAGGTAGCTCTATTAACTTATAATTATATTTTTTTATAAATAGCTATCATAGCTAAATAAGTTTCTTCTGCTTCTTTTTTCTGTCTGTTTTCTTTCTTGATCTTGGGTATAAATCTCAGGCCATGGTGGCGCGATAAACACATTTGTGGAATAACGAAATAAGGTTATTGCCTTATCAAGGTGATTAGGAATAGTTAAACCACATAGTAGTAAATATCCTGCAATATCAGGGAGACCTCGATCATAGAAATAAAGTATTTTGTTGTTGCTTGCTTCATGCCATGATCGTAACTCCCAAATTAGCATTGCTTGTGCAAAAGCGTTAGGATCGACCCACGGTAATGCATTTCCTTCAATAATATTTTGATCTTTGAATAATGGCTCTTCCTGCTTCTAAAGAACAGGAATAACCTCTATTTTTAAGTTCATTTATTAGTGTGGTTTTCCCAGAACCAGGACCTCCAGTTAATATAACTCGATGTGATTTTACAGGCATAATAGCTCCTATGATTTTGGATAATTAATAAAGAGAATAGTGATGATATTAGGGGGGGAGTAATAGTGCTGTTAGACATTAAATATACTATAAAAATAGACCTAGAAAAAGTACACAAGCATTAAATGCTAATATAACTCTTAAGTAGCTTTATTTTACTTAATCAAAAAATAGCGTAATAACTTACGTTGTTTTAGTCGCGGAAAATTAATGGATAAGTCAGAAGGGACACAAGACGCTGGTGTGTAGAGGTTATTGAGAAAGGATTTAGTCAATAACGACATATTTTATTGTTTTTTGTTTGCCGATCTTCTGATTCAAAAAGTGCAATACCAATTACACCCGTATTTCTTTTATCATTTGAGTGTTATTACCTCCCATTTTCTTATTTAGGCATTTTATGTCTATGACCGCATCTAATAACAATTGAAAGAAATAGAGTTTGATTCTATTATAGAACGTATATGTTTTATAATGATTTATATATAAGGATTGGCGTGGGTATTGTAAAAAATTTCTGATGAATTACATGAGTACTTGCGAAAAGCAAGTAATGTGATGTCACGCTCTGTTAATGCTCAGGCAGAGTTTTGGATAAAAATTGGTATTCAAGCAGAATTAAACCCAGATAAAACGTTTCCAATGATTATCAATGAGATGCTGGAAAAAGAAGCCATCAAGCAAGAAGTAGAATAAGAGGAAAGAAAAGTGGATAAAATAACGATTAAAACGGCTGATGAAATTGAATTAATGCGTGAATCAGGGCGTTTATTAGCGAAAGTTTTTACAATGCTTGATGATTTTATTGTACCAGGTGTTTCTACACTAGAGATTAACGATAAAGTTGATGATTTTATTGTCAATGAACTTCAAGCAAGACCTGCAAGTAAAGGTCAATATGGTTATGAATATGTGCTAAATACATCTATCAATGAAGTTGTTTGTCATGGTGTACCAAAAGCAGATGAGCGCCTTAAAAGCAAAGATATTATTAATGTTGATATTACATTAGAAAAAAACGGATTCATTGCTGATTCTAGTAAAATGTATATTATGCCAGAGGCATCTCCTATTGCGCGCAAATTAGCCAAAACAACATATCAAGCAATGTGGGAAGGTATTAAGGAAGTAAAGCCAGGTGCAACATTAGGCGATATTGGCCATGCGATCCAAAGCTTTGCACAAAGTCATGGATATAGTGTAGTAAGAGAATACTGTGGGCATGGAATAGGAAGAGAAATGCATGAAGCGCCACAAGTACTACATTATGGTATTAAAGGGCAAGGGGTTGAGTTAAAAGAAGGGATGACTTTTACGATTGAGCCAATGATAAATCAAGGTGGCGCAAAAATAAAAAACCAAAAAAGATGGTTGGAACGGTTGTGACAAGAGATAAAAAATTATCTGCTCAATCAGAACATACTATTTTAGTAACAGCAACAGGATATGAAGTGCTCACTTTACGTCCTGAAGAAGTATTACCATAATTGCTACTCTTTTATATTTATAGCCATTTTAAGATAAAATACTTTTTATAATTTCAAAATTATTTAAATTTTTTAATTAAAGTGGCTAATCGTCTTTTTTATTTTCCATTTCTATCAAACAAATTAATATCTTTATAAATCTAGGTTGTAAATTGCACGTTGATTGCTATATTAATATTCATTAAATGTTAATGGATATTATTAATTAATTGTAGAGCACGATTATTATTTTATGAAGAACAAGGATGTTAATATGGAAAATATTTCAAAAATTTTAGAAGAATGGGGCTCATGGGTAGCTAATGATCAAAAATGCGTTTAGTCAGTTAAATAATAATAAAGAT
>NZ_MIIZ01000769.1:0-3531 GCF_001743005.1 Shigella sp. FC1967
ATCCTCTTCGTCATGAATGGATCTCAGTTCTATTACTTAGAGCGGTTATTAAAAAGTACTTCTAAAAACAGAAAAGTGATAAAAAAATTGGCTTGACGTTTTTTATTAAATAAAAAAATCTTGATACAGATATCATAATTCAGCATCTTTCTAATGATAAATAAAAAATAGTATTACTGATTTGCCCCGACATGGCTTCTTTGCTTATTTGGTTAATATTAAGTCATCACCGATTACCTTTTTTTAAAAAGAAAAAACACAAAAAGAGATAAAAAATAAAAAATAGTGAAAATACATCATTAGCAGATTTACTTTCTAGAATGAGTGCCGATTGGGGATATGAAAATAATTATGATGACAATGAATATCAGAAAAAAGAAAAAACAATGTTTTCAATTTCCGCAGGGTTTATTATTAGATTCGACGCTTTGGCTAGATAAATTATCTATTGCTGCAAACCATCTTTATCAAAATCTTCCTCTTTTTAATCAAGCGATACAAGACGGTAGTTGGCGCGTTATTGCGCATTATGCACGATTATGTTTAATGTTAGGTGATCATAACTATTCGTCTCAAGATAGAGATCCTAACTGGCATAGCGACTGTAAACTTTATGCTAACACAGGATATTCTCACGGTATAAAAGTCTATAAACAAAAATTAGATGAACATCTAATTAACGTTGCTCAAATCGCACAAAATATTGCGCAACTATTACCTTATTTTGAAACAGAGCCACCGATTGCACTTGATATTAATACGTTAGATCCAATAAAAGGCACACCTAAAAAATTTATTTGGCAAGATAATGCCGTAAAAAAAAATAACGGATTATCGAGAACAAACAGAAGATGCTGTGAAAGGCTTTTTTATTGTTAATATGGCAAGCACGGGGTATGGAAAAACGTTAGCCAATGCCAAAATAATGCGGGCATTATCTGAAGATAAAGAAAGCCTACGGTATATTTTAGCATTAGGCTTAAGAACATTAACGTTACAAACGGGAGATGAATATCGAAATAGAATAGGTTTAGAATCAAATCAACTTGCTGTATTAATTGGTTCTTCGGCTATTTTACGACTGCATGACGATAGTGAACAAGATAAACACAGTCAACAGCTCGCAGAAGAGAATATTTCTTTTGAAGAAGACTTAGGTTCTGAATCACAAGGATCACTGCAAGATGAATTTGATAATATTGATTGGGATGACAATGCTTGGGTTGATATTTTACCTGAAGAATTACTCTCAACAGTATTAACAAAACCAAAAGAACGCGCCTTACTTTATGCCCCTATTCTTGCTTGTACTATCGATCATATTATTTCTGCAACAGAAGTGATACGAGGTGGTCGTTATTTATTACCGACATTGAGATTAATGTCATCTGATTTGGTGATTGATGAAGTTGACGATTTTTTGGGTGAAGATGCTATCGCTATTAGTCGTTTGATTCATTTAGCAGGAATGATGGGGCGAAAGGTCATGATATCATCTGCGACAATTACACCAGATACAGCCTTAGCGCTTTATGGTGCTTATCAAGAAGGATGGCATTTATACGCGATTAGCCGAAATGAAAAAGAACAAATAGGATGTGTTTGGGTTGATGAATTTAAAACTAAAATAGAAACCTTAAGCTATGATAATAAAAAATCAGCAATAAGTTATTTAGCACATCACAATGATTTTATTGGAAAAAGAGCAAGTAAGTTAGTGGGGATCCCTGCTAAATCGAAGGGTTTTATTTTTCCTATTTCTCGTTCAGAGAATATTGAAGATATAGAAGGATATTATTTCCAACATATTCAACAGGCTATTATCCAATTGCATCATCAACACCATTTTATCGATGATAAAAGTGGTAAGAACATTTCTTTCGGTGTCGTGAGAGTCGCGAATATCAATCCATGCATTGAATTAACCCTTTATTTATTAGAAGCAGAGTGGGATGACAAGGTTGATGTTCGTATTATGCCTTACCATAGCCAACAAGTTTTATTGTTAAGACATGCTCAAGAAAAACATTTAGATGAAGTGCTTAAACGTAAAGAAAAAGAGGGGGAATTACCTGATTTTTTAAATAACGAGATCATTCGAAAGCATATCGATAACACTCAACGAAAACACTTAATTTTTATTCTAGTGGCAACGCCTGTTGAAGAGGTTGGACGAGATCATGATTTTGATTGGGCGGTTATCGAGCCTTCATCTTATCGTTCAATTATTCAATTATCAGGGCGTGTTCGTCGTCATCGTGAAGGTGAAGTTGAACAACCTAATGTTTCACTTCTACAGTTTAATTGGAAAGGGTTCGAAGGAAAAAGCAAATATGCTTTTGAGAAACCCGGTTATGAATATAAAGGGTGCCAATTAAAAACACATGATTTGGCATTATTAGTCAATGAAGCGCAGTTAAATAAAGGTATTAATGCGATACCCCGAATTCAAAAATCAGCAAAACCAACACCTAACTCTAGCCTTATCGACCTTGAACATAAGGCTATCCATCATACTTTAGGTTGTGATTACCTTCTTTCTTCTACACCAACAGCGATAGCCTCTACGGGGCTAGAGATGTTAAGAAATCGCAGAAATGCTGTTGCTAAACCTGTCGCGGGTTGTGAGCAAGTATGGGGATATACCTCAGACTATTGGTGGTTAACGGCATTACCTCAACAAATTAATAAGTTTCGCCGAAGTAAACCTACAATACGACTCTCTTTATTATTAGCCGATGAAAATAAAGATCCCGTATTTAAACAGTTCGATTCAGAGAGTGGTTGGGTCGCAGTGGATAAATTATGTCGCATACGACGTTATAATTTATCAGAATCTGAAATAGAAAGGCTATGGTTAGTCAGAGATTATATTGATTTATTAAAGGAATATCAGAAACCTTATGAGGAGATGATAAAAACATCTCAAATATTAGGTGAAATCAGTTATACCCAATGGAATGAAGAGATTAGCGCAGAATATCATTATAACGATCAAATGGGGACTTTGCCGTTTAACGTATAAATTTTAATAAGGATACAAAATGATTGATCCTGCAATAGATGCTTTCTTTTCTGAACGAAAAGAAAATTGGTTGAAAGATAAGAAAAAGGCCAATATGAGCGAAGAGGATATCGCTATAGTTGAATTGGAGTGCGAAGCACGTTTTGCTTTAGAAACGTGGTTACCCGATGCAGCTAAGCGCGCTGGACAAATATCAATATCGACCCACCCTTGTACTTTTAGTCACTCTAGTGCCCGTAAAAATAAAAATGGTTATGCGAGTTCAATTATCGCGGAAGCAGAACAAAGAAACGATGGCTTATTACGAACAGGGAATGTAGATGTTGAAGCAGATGCATTAGGAAATGCAGCTGCGTTAGATGTTTATAAGTTTTTAACGTTAACTATGAATGATGGTCAAACATTGCTTGATCATGTTAAGGCCGATACTTCGCTCGCAAAATCATTATTAAATATTAAAACAGAAAATTATGATAATTTAAAGATGGGCTTTTTACAGATGATCA
>NZ_MIIZ01000770.1:0-3526 GCF_001743005.1 Shigella sp. FC1967
TTTTCAGGATGGGCTGGAATTATCGCATTAGCGTTACTGCAAATTCCTATCGTTATTCGTACTACTGAAAATATGTTGAAGTTAGTCCCTGATAGCTTACGCGAAGCCGCTTACGCACTAGGGACACCAAAGTGGAAAATGATCTCTAAAATCACCTTAAAAGCCTCGGTATCAGGCATTATTACAGGTGTGTTATTAGCGATTGCACGTATTGCAGGTGAAACTGCGCCACTGTTATTTACTTCACTATCAAATCAATTCTGGAGCACAGACTTAAACGAACCGATAGCTAACTTACCTGTAACTATCTTTAAGTTCGCCATGAGTCCTTTTGCACAATGGCAAGAGCTTGCTTGGGCTGGCGTATTACTTATCACCCTCTGTGTTCTATTTATCAATATTATTGCGCGCGTGCTGTTTGCTAAACGCAAGCACGGTTAACGCAGAAAGTTAAGCAAGAGAGACGTTGAATGATTATGGCTAATGATAACGCAGGAAATAAAATTCAAGTTCGTGATTTGAACTTCTACTACGGTAAATTCCATGCGCTGAAAAATATCTCTTTAGATATTGCCAAAAATAAGGTGACTGCATTTATCGGCCCTTCAGGCTGCGGTAAATCGACCTTACTGCGTACTTTTAATAAAATGTATGAGCTTTATGGTGAACAACGTGCAGAAGGTGAAATCCTGCTAGATGGCAACAATATCCTAACAGATAAGCAAGATATTGCGCTATTACGTGCCAAAGTCGGAATGGTATTCCAAAAGCCAACACCTTTCCCAATGTCTATTTATGACAACATCGCCTTTGGTGTACGTTTATTCGAAAAATTGTCTCGTGCGGATATGGACGAACGCGTTCAGTGGGCGTTGACTAAAGCCGCATTATGGAACGAAACCAAAGATAAATTACATCAGAGTGGATATAGTCTATCAGGCGGTCAACAACAGCGTTTATGTATCGCGCGCGGTATCGCTATTCGTCCTGAAGTTTTATTACTTGATGAGCCTTGTTCAGCACTTGACCCAATCTCAACAGGCCGTATTGAAGAACTTATCAGCGAACTCAAATCAGAATATACCGTGGTTATCGTGACACATAACATGCAACAAGCGGCACGTTGTTCCGATTACACTGCATTTATGTATTTAGGCGAGTTAATTGAATTTAGCGATACGGATACGTTATTTACGCGTCCTGCGAAAAAACAAACTGAAGATTACATCACTGGGCGTTATGGCTGATAACGAGGCAATAAATGGATAATTTAAATCACAATAAGCATATTTCTGGTCAATTTAATGCTGAATTAGAGCATATCCGTACCGAGCTGATGGTTATGGGTGGGCTTGTTGAAGAGCAACTGAAAAAAGCCATTATGGCAATGCATAATCAAGACCAAGCATTGGCAAATGAAGTTATTCAAGGTGACCATAATGTCAATATGATGGAAGTTGCCATTGATGATGCGTGTATGCGAATTATTGCTAAACGCCAGCCAACAGCGAGTGACCTACGTTTAATTATGGCGATATCAAAAACAATCGCTGAGTTAGAACGTATTGGTGATGTCGCTGAAAAAATCTGTAAAACGGCGCTTGAAAAATTTTCACACCAACATCAGCCACTGCTCGTGAGCTTAGAATCGTTAGGTCAACATGCCATACAAATGCTTCATGATGTTCTTGATGCATTTGCACGCATGGACTTAGATGAAGCCGTACGTATCTATCGTGAAGACGCTAAAATTGATAACGAATATGAGGGTATCGTCCGTCAATTAATGACTTATATGATGGAAGATCCTCGTACCATCCCAAGCGTGCTAACCGCACTATTTTGTGCCCGTTCAATTGAACGTATTGGCGACCGTTGCCAGAACATTTGTGAATTTATTTTCTATTACGTAAAAGGTCATGATTTCCGTCACTTAGGCGGCGATCAAGTTGAAAAAATGCTCACAAAAAATGATGACAGCAACACCTCTAAATAACGTTCTCCCTCTTTTTCTATTCTTCAAAACAGCGACACTTATGTCGCTGTTTTTTTATTCTCTCATAAATGAATGCCGTTATAGCTCAACGCTTCTTCTCATCTTATTCCTTAAAAGCATATACATATCAATTTTTATTATTTTATGAACTTAGATCAACTTGATAGCGTGATATCCAACATAACGATGATAATTCTTTTCTTTGGGGTGAATAATGAAATTACGTGTTTTGGCAACCGCATTAATTGCAGGCTCTGTACTATTTTCTGGTATTGCAAAAGCCGATAAGCTCGATGATATAAAAAAAGCCGGTGTAGTACGTATCGCGATTTTCGATAGCAATCCTCCTTTTGGCTTTATTGATCCTCAAACCAAAAAACTCGCAGGTTATGATGCGGATATCGCCAATGAGATCGCCAAAGATTTAGGCGTAAAACTGGAACTACGTCCAACTAACCCAGCAAACCGTATCCCACTTTTAAGTTCTAAGAAAGTCGATTTAATCGCCGCTAACTTCACTATTACTGATGAACGAGCGAAGCAAGTTGACTTCTCTGTTCCTTACTTTGCAACTGGGCAAAAATTTATTGCACGTAAAGGCGTTTTAACTCATCCAGAACAAATTCATTCACTGCGTATTGGTGCCGATAAAGGGACTGTTCAAGAAATCACTTTACGTGAACGCTATCCCGACACCAAAGTGATCTCTTATGACGATACACCACTCGCATTCGCTGCATTACGTAACGGTAACGTACAAGCCATCACACAAGATGATGCAAAATTAGTGGGTTTATTAGCAAATCTTCCTGATGCCATTAAAGCAGATTTTGAAGTGTCATCATTTAGCATTACACGTGAATACCAAGCCGTCGCTGCGGCTAAAGGTGAAGAACGTTTAATTAATGAAATCAATAACACGCTATTAAGATTGGAAAAAGAAGGCAAAGCAGACGAGATCTACAACCGTTGGTTTGGCCCTGAAACAAAATCAGCTCAGCCTCGTGGCGATTTCAAATTTGCCCCATTATCAGAGCAAACACCACAGTCTTGATCCTTAAAGCGTAATAACTTTCTTCTTTTATTAAAAATAAAGTTATTCCTTTATTAAAACACCTACCCCGCTTCTGCGGGGTTTGGTGTCTACAATAGGTCTATATATGTTTGAGCAATTTCTTTCACATTACCTTCTTGAGCCACACTATTTAAGCTGGCTCTGGCGCGGTTTTCTCATCACCTTGCTTATCTCTTTTTGGACTATTGTCATTGCAACATTAATGAGCTTCGCCCTTAGTGCTGCAAGAGATAGCACTTTTGCCCCATTACGCTGGTTAGCTGCAACCTATACATCGTTATTTCGGAATACACCGTTATTAGTCCAACTCTTTTTTTGGTATTTCGCCTCAGGAGAAATACTGCCACAAAGCGCAATGATGTGGCTAAATACGCCTCATGAAGTTTCATTTTTAGGACTTACACTGTCTTGGCCTTCCTTTGAATTTCTGGCGGGTATTGTGGGTCTAACCTTTT
>NZ_MIIZ01000771.1:0-3526 GCF_001743005.1 Shigella sp. FC1967
AAAAGATCGTGGAAATTTTGGAAAAAATAGCCGGTTGGTCGTATTTTCACGCTGAAACAAAAACCGCCATTTTAATAACAAATTAGCAACATAAAAATAGTGTGTTTTACGGGTGAAAAATAGGAAGTTTTAAGCGTTTGATGGTGTTTTTTGAACGAGTGCCTAAGTCGCATTACGCTTAAGCCCCTTTATGTTAAATAATACCTTAGATTGATAACTTCTTAATGCTTATAAAAAATAGAGTGCATTGTATAAATGTACTCTATTCAGAGATATAATTTTAAAATGAAGGTAATTGATTAGATGAATTATTGATCACTTGGATCTTAAGATGCAAAAAAACACCATTAGCATTACCTGATTCTACAGCGTTTGTCCAACCAATGAAAAGAGCCTCATTAATAAACCAATCAATTACTCGTTTGCAATAACGTATTGCAGTATTCTCAGGATTATCTTGGTTGTACAAATTCATAATACGACCTGAATCAACAAAAAATGTAGGATTTCCTACTGTTGCTTCACTAGGGTCGGGAAATTTAAACCTAGGCATTCTATCTATCCTTTAATAAAGGTTCTTTGACACATTGAACATTTGAGTCCATTTTTTTCATTAAACAGTGTCATTGTCTTGCAAAATGGACACTGTTTACCTTTCCCCCCCCGCCCTTCATTTATGGGTGTTTTTACTGAAGAGTGACATGAAGTACAACTATTGCCAAAAAGCGTTAAGTTATTACAAAAAGGACATTTTTTCCCTGGCATTACGTTTACATCCATTAGATATGCATACAATATATAAATTATATATTTTAAATGTTTTCCTTGTAAAGCAAATAGTTATAGCACTAAAAATCACAATAAAAACATAAGTCACCGCAGGTATTTTAGATGAAAACATTGGAATAATGTAAATATTTAGAATATTAACCCAGTAAAATTTCAAAGTTAATTTTTAGAAATGAAGCTACCTTCTGGTTTTTTTCATGGTTTTAGACTACAGTGTGCTATACATGTATATCACGAATAATTCAGGAGGTAGCCATGTTAGCTATTCGTTTATCTGATGACATTGAAACACGTCTGGAGTCACTCGCAAAACAGACAGGAAGAACCAAAACATTCTATGCGAGAGAAGCTATTCTCACTCATTTGGAAGATTTGGAAGACTATTACCTGTCCGCTGAGACCGTTGCAAAAATTCGTCGCGGTGAAGAACAGGTTCATTCCGCTGAAGACGTGAGGAAAGCACTTGGTCTGGACGATTAATTATTCTGAACGGGCGTTAAAATCTCTACGAAAAATGGATAAACAGAATGCCTGTCGTATTGTTGATTTCATGGACTTACGCATTGCTGTTTTAGATGACCCTCGTAAATCAGGCAAACCACTCAAAGGTGAGCTGGGTGAATTCTGGCGTTATAGAGTTGGTGACTATCGGATACTATGCGAGATAAGGGATGATGAGCTCATTATTCTTGCTGCAATTATAGGGCACCGAAAGGAAGTTTATTATTAATAATTTATGCATAATATTTAATAATTATTAAAATTAATTTTATTAGATGCTATAAAAAAACATGTCAAATAATGTGTATGGGGAATTGCATGGCGCCAAGAGATATTATATTCAATAAGGAAAATATAAATTAGCTATCGTGCTGAGATTTCTTGATTACCTCAGCACTTTTCAGCTAATACTAATTATGGGGGCAGGATAAAAATCAAATAAATTGTATATCAATAGCTTTTAATCCCTTATTTGTTTTAACTGTATTAAATTCAACATTTATTCCTTTCGGTATTTCCATTATGTATTTATCATCAGAAATATCTTCAGTTCTAAAAATAACATCCCTTCCTTTTTCTCTTCTTATAAATCCATATCCTTTAATCGGATCGAAGAAATTAATATATCCGCATTCCATATTTTTATTTCACCTTAGGTAGCATTGACTTCATTTTACCCCTTAGTTCATTAGCCAATTTTTTATTTGTTCGCCCAACAATTCCTATCTCATAGATTATTTTATTTACTTTTTTTATTTGTTCATCACTTAGTGGTAAAGAGAAATTTTTTATGTAGTTATTTGAAAGGAAAACTATTTTCCTTATTTTATACTCATCATACAAAGGAAGTATCTCACTTAGTTTTTCTCTTAGCTCTATTGACTGAGGATGCCCTAGTCTGTGCATTTGAGCCACTTTCCCTGATGCTTTATTCCATAGCTTATGGTACTCACTCGATGTTCTATCAACAACAGATTCTTTCTGGCATATAAAAACAAGATACCTAATATATCTACGGTTTTCTTTACTTACTTTGGGTTTTTTATGTTTTACCCACAACCCTGTAACATGTAATTTTGAATTATGGTGATCTGATTTTTCTATTACTGTTTTATCATTATTTATAGATAGTCTGTGCCTATTTATCATTCCTATTACTGTTGTTATAGCTTTTGTTTCTTCTTCTTTTGATAATTTTTTATCTGAAGATATAGTAATATCATCAAGTAATCTAGTATAGGTCATCCCCATTCTATTTAGTTTACTTACTATATTGTGCTCATCATTAAAGAAAATTAAATTTGCTATATAGCTTGATGTACACGCACCTTGCGGGAGTTTATCATTTAAGGTGACCAGCTTAGTAAGCGTTTCTGAAATTGAAGGGGAAAACCTCATCATATTTTTAAATATATTTAAAATATCTTTTTTACTTATTGATGGATAAAAATTTGTTATATCAAGAGATATAATTGTTTTTTTACCTGAATGAAATCCAGCATTTGATACATAATCTCTATTTTTTAATCCACCATGTAAATAAACAGGATATTTAACTTTACAAAATATCTCTTCATTTATTTTTTTTTGGATGTATTTCAAGCCTTTTTTTGGTTCAAAAATAGCTCTTTCTTTTTTATTTTTGCCTGTTTTTATACAGAAGTCTTTATAGGATTTTGGGATGGATAGCACAATTTTATCTAAAATTTCTGGTGTAACCCCTAACATAGCAGCTAGAGATGAATGAGAGCTTAATTGAGTTCCATTAAATAGAGGTTTCATAAAATTAGGTTGAGTTAAAAGTCGATTAGAAGAATAACGTAGCTATAAAAGCTATTATTTTCAATATAATCAAGTACGGATAGATCTTCATACAAAGATTTTTCAGCACTTCCATAAAGCCAATCCCTTTTTTTCTACGACTACTACTGTCTCCAGTTCCGTAATTGTAGGTCTTATTAATTACACTTAAGTTGATGTTAAATTTAAACATTCTAGTCTTCCTTCTTTGGTTGTTGGGTTTTGCCAGACCAGTAAGGAACACAAGGAATAAATCAATTGGCTTTAGGGACTTTTACTCACATTGCCAGACAACTGTCGAAGTATTCGGAGCCATTCATAGCGTTTTGCGATGGATGAACCTACCCTTAGACGGGGATGCCGGTCATGATCTCATGAAGAGATCGCCTTTTCAGGCGTAGTTTTCCTTGAGTAATTCGGTGTAATTAATTTTTTT
>NZ_MIIZ01000772.1:0-3494 GCF_001743005.1 Shigella sp. FC1967
TAATACTCTTTCATATTATTGCGATAAGTTGGCTTAGCATCTTGTGCATGTCATCATAGAAGAAAATCGCAATCATCTTGGTCATTAATATGAAACTCAATACATTATTAAATTATCAATTACATCAACCAGAAACGACACCGACATCGAGTTTACCTATCGTCTTGATCCATGGCCTTTTTGGTGATCTTAATAATTTAGGCGTTTTAGGTCGTGCACTTCGTCAAGATAATACCGTGATACAAATTGATGTACGTAACCATGGACACTCTCCTCATAGCGAAAGTATGAATTATCAAGATATGGCACAAGATGTGCTCACATTGCTTGATAGTTTAACTATCTCAAAAGCCATTATTATTGGGCACTCAATGGGAGGAAAAATTGCAATGGCGATGACAGCATTAGCCCCCAAACGTATCGCCAACATTATTGTTATTGATATGTCGCCTGTTGCTTATAACGTTCGCCGCCATGACAAAATTTTTGCTGCGCTTGAAGCCGTAACAAAATCTGGAGTTACACGCCGTCAAGATGCGGCGGAAATCATGCGTCCTTTTATTAAAGAGGAAGGCGTGATCCCGTTTTTACTCAAATCATTCAAAAATGGTGAATGGCTATTTAATTTGCCTGCAATAAAAAATGCTTATTCAGACATTATTGGCTGGCAAGAGGTGCCTGCTTGGCATCATCCAGTGTTATTTATTCGTGGCGGTTTATCACCTTATATTTTAGATGAGTATCGTGAAAACATCGCTCGTCAATTTCCTCTCGCGACTGCCTTTGTTGTCGCAAATACAGGGCATTGGGTACATTCAGAAAAACCCGATACGGTTATTAAAGCCATCCGTCGTTTTCTAGAGAAAGCTTAGTAGAATGTATAATTATTGTGCTTAAAAATAGCGTCTGTTGATAAAAAGACCAAATCACAATAGGTTAAACACAGGAAGCAGTGGCGAGACAACACTATGTGGGGTATTATTGGGCGTTTCGCAATTTAGTCATTGGTATACGCCCTTTCACAGCAAAATTTATGGCAAAAGAACAAACTGATCGCACCACACTGGATTTGTTCGCAGATGAACGCAGACCTGGGCGACCTAAAACGAACCCGCTTTCTCGGGATGAACAGCTTAGAATTAATAAACGCAATCAATTAAGACGTGACAGAGTTAATGGCTTACGTCGAGTTGAGTTAAAATTAAATGAAGATGCTGTGAATGCTCTCAATGAGTTGGCGACAGAAAAAAACGTCAGTCGTAGTGAGCTTATTGAAGAAATACTACTAGAGCAATTGGCGCAAAATCACGCTTTAAAAAGGTATCAAAACAAAAATAGCTAGCAGATAAATCACACAAATTCGACAGAATTAACCTGCTATTTTCGTCAAAATACGTTTTTAGTTTTCTATAATGAAAACATAATGCTTATCTTTCACTAGTAATTGTTCAAACACAGACAATATACTCTAAATATTTTGAAGTGTAGCTAAATGACGAGAGAATGAGTCACTAGAAACATACAACAAGAAGTATGTGTTTGGTAAAAATATACGTAGTCAATAACGCTACAATTTAAAATATAACGAATTTAGAATAAAAGAGGTTATCTCACTTTATGGCACTCATAGGAATATTCTTCGGTAGTGATACTGGCAACACTGAAAATATTGCCAAAATGCTTCAAGAAAGACTGGGCGCTGACAATGCCGAAGTACATGATATTGCAAAATCCAGTCAAGAAGACATCGAAGCATTCGATATTCTGTTACTAGGTATTCCTACTTGGTATTATGGTGAAGCACAGTGTGATTGGGATGACTTTTTCCCAACACTAGAAGATATTGATTTCAATGGTAAGCTTGTTGCACTATTTGGTTGTGGTGACCAAGAGGATTATGCAGAATATTTCTGTGATGCAATGGGTACGATCCGCGATATTATTGAGCCTCGTGGTGCCGTTATCGTAGGACACTGGCCAACTGAAGGTTATCATTTCGAAGCCTCTAAAGGGCTTGCTGATGATAATCATTTTATCGGTCTTGCAATTGATGAAGATCGTCAACCAGAATTAACCGAAGAGCGTGTTGACGCTTGGGTTGCTCAGATCAAAGAAGAAATGAGCCTAGACGAAATTCTGGGATAACGTAAACACTCAAATTGAGAATGATAATTATTCAATGGTGTGCTAAGATAGTGTGATAGGTGGGGTGTTTATTTTTAAATATCATGCCTATAATCAATAAGGTTATTTATTCACCCGAGTATTAATGAATAAAGCCTATTTGTGAGCACAAAAATTAAATTCACCATTAGCAACAGGATTAAATCCGCATGACCGACAATAATAAAGCGTTAAAAAATGCTGGGTTAAAAGTTACACTTCCTCGCTTAAAGATCTTGGAAGTGCTCCAGGATCCTGAGTGCCATCATGTCAGTGCTGAAGATCTCTACAAAAAACTCATCGATATCGGTGAAGAGATTGGTCTGGCAACAGTGTATCGCGTCTTAAACCAATTTGATGATGCTGGTATTGTTACCCGACATAATTTTGAAGGTGGTAAATCAGTATTTGAATTAACTCAACAACACCATCATGACCATTTAATTTGTCTTGATTGTGGTAAAGTTATCGAGTTTACAGACGATGCAATTGAATTACGCCAAAGAAACATCGCTGAACGTCATGGTATCAAACTTTCCAATCATAGCCTTTATTTATATGGCCACTGCGCTGAAGGTAATTGTAAAGAAGATAGCCACGCACATGATGAGAAATAATTCATTCTGGATAATCTCTCAGTAAAAAAAAGGAACTGTGAACAGTTCCTTTTTTATTGACTAAAATTCGAGGTGAGCGCTATTTTACCACTCTGACACTGTATTTAATATGCTTTAAATGTACTACGATGGTAAATGTAACGATGACTAATAGCGACCAAGAGCCCCACTTACCTGCATGTACAGCAGACCAAGCCCCAATTTGGTTAGGATATTGCCAAACACCAAAAAATGTACCGAAATTCTCAGCAAGCCAAATAAAGAAACCTATCAGAACAAAAGCGAGTAATAAGGGCATTTTTCGCTCTGTATCATAAGGCGTAAAATAAACCACACTGCGGGCATAAAGACCTAAAATAAAAGCCGTTAAGTACCATCGATAATCACCAATAAAGTGATGAGAAAAGAAATTAATATAAATCGCAAGAGCAACTAATGTTGCAAGCCAATAAGGTGGGTAATTATCTATACGAACTTTTAAAAAAACGCCATGCTTGAATTAAATAGCTTCCTACCGCGGAATACATAAATCCTGTAAACAAAGGAACTTCCCATAATTTTGTGTAAGCAAAATCAGGATATTTCCATGAACCAATTGCCGCTGATGTTTTAAATAACTCCATTACAAAACCAACAATGTGGAAAAACAAATCGCTTTTAATTCATCCATGTTCTAACTTTCCCCATCACCTCCACTAACTTCGAAAGATACGA
>NZ_MIIZ01000773.1:0-3463 GCF_001743005.1 Shigella sp. FC1967
CACTATTTTTGTTCCTCTATTTTCTTATTTATTTCTTTTTGCATATCGATCTTATGCATCTTCTATATCAATTTTCGTGTTAGCTCAAAGTCATCAATAAAAGAATGTCTTTTTTATAAAATCATTCCAATCAATACGGTTCTACCTAGCGTTTTTTTAAACTCAAAACCACCTTATTTGATTTAAAAACTATAAATTAGTTATTTTTTAACCACTTTAAACTATTATTTTCACTTTTTTTTACTTTACAAAGTTCATCACCCTCGATATTATCCTTTCCGTTCTCACGAGAACTCGCTTCCTCCATAGTTCAGTCGGTAGAACGGCGGACTGTTAATCCGTATGTCACTGGTTCAAGTCCAGTTGGAGGAGCCAAATTTAGAAAAGCCCGCACTATTATTGTGCGGGCTTTTTACATTCTGCCCTTTCTATTGCCAATACCGTCCTTATTTTCTATCCATTTTCTTTTTCAGATCCTAGTCTTGTCTGAAATACGTTATCGCTTTATTTTTAGTTTTATTTTCTGTATTCAGTATGAAAAACAACTCGTTAAAAATGCACATTAACTCATTATTAGGTTATCTGTTTTAGAAATGCGCAATATGTTGATTATCTATGCACTTAAACAAATATCGTCGATTGCCCTTTGACATATCAAATCCCCCGCTATATGATACGTGCCACTTAATGATGTTCCTCCATAGTTCAGTCGGTAGAACGGCGGACTGTTAATCCGTATGTCACTGGTTCGAGTCCAGTTGGAGGAGCCATTTCTTTTGTGTCACCCTCATAACCTTTTGATTTTATTCTCTGTTTTACCTTACACAATTCCAAAAACATAATAAAAAAAAGTGATTAAAAGGTAGCTATTTAATCGTTTTCGTATTAGCATTCATTTCCGGCTTGACTATCCAGTCCAATCCAATCCTTGATCTTTCGATTTTCCTAAGACACACGGAGCCGGTATATGACCACTGCACAACCTATCCCCCTCACTATTCGCCGTCCTGATGATTGGCATGTTCACTTTCGTGATGATGACATGCTAAAAACCGTTGTTCCTTATACTAGTCGCTATTTTGGCAGAGCTATTGTCATGCCAAATCTTGTTCCACCCGTTACAACGATTGAAGCGGCTCGTACTTACCGTGATCGTATCAAAGCCGCTATTCCTGCTGGAGACAACTTCGAACCCTTAATGACCTGTTATTTAACAGATAGCACACTGCCTTCAGAAGTCGAACAAGGTTTCTTACAAGGTGTTTTTACTGCTTGTAAACTCTATCCAGCAAATGCAACAACTAACTCAAGTCATGGTGTATCCGATATCACAAAGATTTACCCTATCTTAAGTGTGATGGAAAAAATTGGTATGCCATTACTGATCCACGGCGAAGTGACTGCTTCAAGTATTGATATTTTTGATAGAGAAGCACGTTTCATTGATAGCGTTATGTCTCCTGTACGCAAGCAATTTCCTGAGCTAAAGATTGTTTTTGAACACATTACAACTAAAGAAGCTGCTCAGTATGTATTAGAAGGAAATGAATTTCTCGGTGCCACCATTACACCGCAACATTTAATGTTTAACCGTAATCATATGCTGGTGGGTGGTGTTAAACCTCACCTATATTGCTTACCTATTCTTAAACGTAATGTTCACCAAGAGGCTTTAAGAGACGCGGTTGCATCAGGAAATTCTCGCTTTTTCTTAGGCACTGATTCCGCACCTCACTTACAACACCGCAAAGAATCCTCTTGTGGTTGTGCTGGCGTATTTAATGCACCAACTGCACTGGCAGCCTATGCAACCGTCTTTAAAGAACTCAATGCATTACAACACTTTGAAGCCTTCTGTTCTCTAAATGGTCCTCGTTTCTATGGTTTACCTGTTAATGAAGGAACCATCACATTAACTGAAAAAACTATCGAAGCCCCTGCGCAAATCCTTTGTGGTAATGAAGCACTTATTCCCTTCTTAGCAAACGAAAATATTCATTGGGATATCTCTGTTAATTAATTCTTCCCCTTGATATTTATCTAAAATGCACCATATAACATTTGTTCGACTGTGAATGGTGCATTACTCTTTTATCAGAGTCAGCACACATTTTTTGTTATAATAAAAATTTATCTTTTTTATCACGATAAATCTCGTATACTGAAAAGTAACCACTTTATGTGGATGCTTCTCTCTTAGTCAAAACCGGTTGTATGATTAGGAGGTATTATGAGTAGAAAAAACGAAGTTATTCAGACACATCCTGTTGTAGGCTGGGACATCAGTACCGTTGACATCTACGATGCCATGATGTTACGTTTACATTATCTTCCTGAAAACGAACATCATCCAGAAAACGCAGTTGTAGATAAGACACTTTGGCTCACAACAGACATAGCTAAACAGTTGATTCATATTCTTCAAGCAGGTATTGATAAAATTGAATCATCTGAAGATTCTGTTTCAGACAACACCAAGCATTGATACAAAGATTTAGAAAAGATAGAGAACGCAAAGCAGGAGTACTTGGTACTCCTTGTTCTCATTTTATTTTTCTATGATCCACCATCACATATTAATTATATCCATATAAACCCACGATTACTGCATAAAAATAATTAGTCATACTAATAAATGAACGCCTATTTAATGGAAAAATAATCATAATTATTTTATTCGATATATCTTCAAAAAAAAAAAACATATAAGCCGAATTGACATAAAATAAGGTTATCTTTATTTTAATAAATTAAAACGGCTACAAACAAGGAAGTTATTTGTGAAAGTATTAATTATTGACGAATGTTTTTTTTACTCGTAATGGTATAAAACATTATTTTTCGAAGAAAAAATGTAAGACATGAAATAATTGACATATCATCTATACAAGAAGCCAATAATTATATTAATTATTCAATGCCAGATATTATATTTATTGATCTCACAAAATATTGTCGCGAAATAGCGCATTGTCCACATTTACAACTTTTCTTTATTTCAACAAAAAGCTGTCGCCTTTATCTTTACATCGATGCTAACTACCCTGACAAAGAAAGACCTATCGCATTGACAAATAACTGTTTTATCCTTCCCAAAAAGATACTTCCTTGGGTGCTTGAAAAAACATCTTTGTTCACTTCTCGGTGCCAAGTTTTCTTTCCTACCTATAAGCATTCATTATGTTCTATTTTTTAGTTTCACAAGAACAAAAAAATCATTAATTATTGGATGGATGAAATCCCTAATCATCAAATTGCTAAAAAAATTGTCTATTAGCAATAGTACAGTATATTCACACAAAAGACATATTACCGAAAAGATTAATGTAAAAAATCGAATTGAATTATTTTTCATATATAATATTTTAAAATACATATATGAGAAATAACCCTATAACATTCCGATTATCAAATAAAAAAGAAAAAAGGAGTCCAATTCCCATTATTACTCACTGTAATTTAG
>NZ_MIIZ01000774.1:0-3422 GCF_001743005.1 Shigella sp. FC1967
AATTATTTTATTAGCAATAGCATTTTATTTTTAATAAAAAGCCTTATTTAATAATAAGGCTTTTCACTTTTACACTATCACTATTAGCACTATTGGATTATTTTTGAGCCAGTTTTTTCTTCTTAACGAATTGATAACCAACTGCTAATGCGATAAACCATAATGGAGTCACACTTAATGCTTGACGAGTATCATGCTCAAAAGCTAATAACACTGTCATAAATACAAAAAATGCAAGACATAACCACGACATAATAATGCCCAAAGGCATTTTATAGATAGACTTCTCATGCAGTTGCGGACGTTTTTTTACGATATGCCAAATAAGAGCATAAAATCATACTCCAAATAAACATAAATAATAATGCAGAGACGGTTGTTACCAAGGTAAATACATGCATCACATCAGGAATAAAGTAAATTAATATAATTCCACATGATAGGCATAAGCTCGTAAATAACAACCCATTGGCAGGTACTGCACGTTTAGATAATTGACTAAACTGTTTTGGTGCTTCGCCTTCTTTAGATAAACCAAACAACATTCGGCTAGTGGAAAATATCCCACTATTCGCAGAAGAGGCGGCAGCGGTTAATACCACAAAGTTGACTAAACTTGCGGCAGCAGGTATCCCTATCATAACGAATAACTCAACAAATGGGCTTTTATCCGCCAAAATAGAACGCCATGGTGTTACTGACATAATAATGGCTAATGCTAATACATAAAAAGTAATAATACGGATAGGAATAGCATTGATCGCTTTCGGTAAAGATTTCTCTGGATTACGCGTTTCAGCAGCAGCAGTACCGACTAATTCAATCCCAACAAAAGCAAAAATAGCAATTTGAAATCCGGCAAAAAATCCACTTAATCCTTTAGGGAACATTCCCCCATCATTCCAAATATTTTCTAGTGCCGCCGTGTGTCCTGCTGGCGATTCAAACCCAATACTGATAAGAACAATACCAACAATAATTAAAGAGACAATGGCGGTTATTTTTATCATGGAGAACCAAAATTCCATTTCTCCAAAAAGTTTGACTGTTGCTAAATTTAAAATAAGTAACGTCAGTACACAAATAAAGGAAGTGCCCCATTCAGGAAAGTGAGGAGCCCAATAACTAATATAAGATGTTATCGCGACAATATCTGCAATACCTGTAATGACCCAGCAAAACCAATATGTCCACCCCACAAAGAAGCCAGCCCATGGTCCGAGTAAATCACCCGCAAAATCACTAAATGACTTATATTCTAAATTTGATAATAACAGCTCCCCCATTGCTCTCATCACAAAGAACAAGACAAAGCCAATTATCATATAAACAAAAATAATTGATGGTCCAGCGAGCGAAATAGTTTTCCCTGATCCCATAAATAGACCAGTACCAATAGCACCACCAATCGCAATTAATTGAATATGACGATTTGTTAGCCCACGCTGAAGAGTAGCGTTCTTTACTCTAGCGGGAGGAGAAATTTCTGTTTGATCTTCCATACCATACCTGAAGTGTTTTCATATTTTCGATGTTGTTTTCACCGCTATTTTATTTTTTGACGCGGCAATGTGTTTGCGAAATTATTGTGACACAAATCTCAGTATAAGTAATGAAAAGATCACTTTTAGTAAAATGAATGATGCTTTGATAACCAGACAAGATCCTTTCTTTAATTTATATGGCGATATTTTATCCATTTGAAAAAAAATCAAAATAAGCACTTGACCATCGCATTTGAGAGGAGAATAATCAGCACATCGGGTTGTTAGCTCAGTCGGTAGAGCAGTTGACTCTTAATCAATTGGTCGGGAGTTCGAGCCTCCCACGACCCACCAAATTTACGCTGAGAAATCAGACATTTATGCCACTTAGAGATAAGTGGCTTTTTTGTTTCTATCGCTGAGTGTCGCAAAAGTGTCGCACGAGTTTTTTTATCTATCCCTTCCGAAAGCCGAAAGTTATCGATTTTATTTAAAAAATAATTAGTCGTAATAAAATTTAATAATTAATAAAAAACAAACAGAATAAAAAACCATTAAAAATAATAAAGCCAGATAATCCATTCACATCCACTCTATGTTAACCAAGCATCTCAAAAATAAATTTTCTTAATCATTTCAGTTTCAAAAATCTATAACTCACTGAAAAATAAATATCCTTGAAATTGCTCTCGCGTGAAATATGGATTATCCATCCCACGTAAAGTATGAAATCTTTTATTATCAATGCGTTAATTTTTTATCGTTATCCTTTTTCTATCTATCAAGGTGAAATAATTATTAGTTGCTAATTTTCCAACTTCACTGATCGCCGTTAATAAATAAAACCGGCACATTAGAATCGCTTATTTCATTAACTGACATTAACGGCTATTTGTACTAAATCCCCTTTATGGATACTTGCGAAAGCACCACATGCATTATCAAAGCACGCTTGTTTGGAAACCTGATAATCAAACATGGTTTTTATTCTCAAAATGCGAAAGAATAATTTCATTTCTAGTGAAACTTCATACCCATTTAAAGCCATAACAGTCAAAGCAACCATATTCAACCAAACTTTTTTTTGATCACCTTTAGGTTTAATGGATAACTTTCCACACTCAATTAAACGGCAGGCAGTAACCTTAGTTGTACCTAGACAGCGACAGTATTCATCTAAAGGTAAGTAAAGCTCAGGTATAGCAATTGTAATTTTAGGTCTCATAAGGCAAAATCTTGAGTGACATTAATGATCAATATCGTCAAATATTGATAAATATTTTCTTTTTGAAAACCAAAGAAAGCAACAATGCTCATTTTGCCAATAATCAAGGGCGTTTGTTTTCCTTTTGGGAATTAACTCTTATGAGAACGTTTAAATTTCAGCCAGAAGATGACAACATAGCTATCTTAGATCGCATAATCGAAGCTTATGGGTTTTCGTCAAAAGCCATGTTAGCTATTCATTTTGAAAAAAAAGATAAACGTAATAGAACTGTACCTATATCAGAAGAGTTGTTTAATAAAATTCCGAAGCGTAGAGGTCAATTATTTACGCCCTGCTATTCTGCTTTTCGTTCAGCAATAAAACGCGCCAATATTGAATTACCCCATAGGCAATCATCGCATGTTTTACGACATACTTTTGCCTCACATTTTATGATGTCAGGCGGTAATATTTTAGTTTTACAGCGAATATTAGGTCATACCGATATTAAAATGACTATGCGATATTCGCATTTCGCCCCAGAGCATTTAAATGATGCGCTGATGTTTAATCCTTTGGTGAAGTTGAAGATATGACTATTTTAATCTACATTTTTTGTGTCTTTCTATTTTTATTTTTATTTATCGTACCTAAAAATAAAGAAAAACTTCGTCCTTTAAAAAAATATCTTTTTTAATAAGTTTACTCTAAATGAGAATAGTTTTACATGA
>NZ_MIIZ01000775.1:0-3398 GCF_001743005.1 Shigella sp. FC1967
TATACGTCGCTCAGGAGGCTTTTTTAGGCACTAATCATGAATGCATAAAGTAAGACACTCTTTTTATATTAAAAATCAAACGCCAAAACAAGTACAAATACCTATTAGCTGTGATGGAATAGTGACGCATTACGCCTTATTCCTTAGTATCAGAAATCAGTAGCAAGATGTACATAACCCAATGAGAAGCTATAAAAAAACCCAGCCATAAAATAATAGGACTGGGTTTCTCTATTTAAGAATAAATAATCGAAATAGTGAGGATCACACTAACACAGCGTGTTTCGATTATTTTTTTACTGCTTTTTTTAGCTGGTTTTGTCTCTTCTTTCACTTCAACAGCGGGATGTTCATTAAATTCACGACCGTAGTAAGAATCTAATAACAGTTGTTTGAGTTCAGAAATCAGTGGGTAACGTGGATTAGCACCTGTACACTGATCGTCAAACGCATCTTCAGATAATTTATCAACTCTTGCTAAGAAATCATTTTCTTGAACACCGGCTTCGCGAATAGAAGATGGAATTCCTAATGAAGATTTCATTTCTTCTAACCACGCTAATAACTTCTCAATTTTTGCCGCAGTACGGTCACCAGGTGCCGAAAGCTCCAGGTGGTCAGCGATTTCTGCATAGCGACGACGTGCTTGAGGGCGGTCGTATTGGCTGAATGCAGTCTGTTTTGTTGGGTTGTCATTAGCGTTATAACGGATCACGTTTGAAATTAATAACGCATTCGCTAAACCGTGAGGAATATGGAACTCAGAGCCTAATTTATGCGCCATTGAGTGACAAACACCCAAGAATGCGTTAGCAAAAGCAATACCTGCAATAGTTGCTGCATTATGAACACGTTCACGAGCAACTGGGTTTTTAGCGCCTTCATGATAACTTGCTGGCAGATGCTCTTTCAGTAATTTTAATGCCTGCAACGCTTGTCCATCAGAATATTCGTTCGCTAATACAGAAACATAGGCTTCTAATGCATGAGTCACCGCGTCTAAACCACCAAACGCACATAGTGATTTAGGCATGTTCATAACAAGGTTTGCATCAACGATAGCCATATCTGGTGTTAATGCATAGTCTGCTAATGGGTATTTCTGACCAGTTTCGTCATCAGTGACGACCGCAAATGGGGTGACTTCAGAACCTGTACCTGATGTTGTTGTGATAGCAACCATTTGTGCTTTCACACCCATTTTTGGGAACTTGTAAATACGTTTACGGATATCCATAAAACGTAATGCTAATTCTTCGAAGTGAGTTTCTGGGTGCTCATACATAACCCACATGATTTTTGCAGCATCCATTGGTGAACCACCACCTAATGCGATGATCACGTCAGGTTTAAAGCTATTCATCTGTTCTGCGCCTTTACGCACAACGCTTAATGTTGGATCTGCTTCAACTTCAAAGAAGACTTCTGTTTCAACACCAAATTTTTTCAGTACACGGGTGACTTCATCAACATAACCATTGTTGAATAAGAAACCATCGGTCACGATAAAGGCACGTTTTTTACCATCTGTCGCAATCTCTTCCAGTGCGATAGGTAAACAACCACGGCGGAAGTAAATAGATTTAGGAAGTTTATGCCACAACATATTTTCTGCTCTTTTCGCCACGGTTTTAGTGTTGATAAGGTGTTTTGGCCCTACGTTTTCAGAAATGGAGTTACCACCCCATGAACCACAACCTAACGTTAGAGAAGGAGCAAGTTTAAAGTTGTATAAGTCACCAATACCACCTTGAGATGCTGGCGTATTGATTAAAATACGGGATGTTTTCATTTTGTCGCCGAAGTAGGCGACATGCTCAGGACAGTTATCTTGGTCTGTATATAAGCAAGATGTGTGACCGATGCCCCCCATCTCAACTAATTTTTCAGCTTTTAGCACAGCATCTTCAAACGATTGAGCATGGTACATCGCTAATAGCGGAGATAATTTTTCGTGAGCAAAAGGCTCTGCTTCTGTGGTTTCTTTTACTTCACCAATTAAAATTTTGGTATTTACAGGAACTTCAATGCCAGCCATTTCAGCAATTTTTGTTGCAGGCTGACCCACAATAGCCGCATTTAAGTTACCCTCTTTTAAGATGATATCTTGAACTGCTTTTAATTCTTTACCTGTCAGCATGTAACCGCCGTGAGTTGAGAATCGCTCACGAACTTGTTTATAAATACTGTCAACAACAATGACAGATTGCTCTGACGCACAAATGACACCATTATCAAAAGTTTTAGACATTAAGATTGAAGCCACGGCACGTTTGATATCAGCAGAGTCATCAATAACAACAGGCGTGTTACCTGCACCCACACCGATAGCCGGTTTCCCTGAACTATACGCAGCTTTAACCATGCCTGGACCACCCGTCGCTAAGATCAGGTTAATATCATCATGGTGCATTAATGCGTTGGATAGGGCGACAGAAGGCTCATCAATCCAACCAATAATATCTTTTGGTGCGCCTGCAGCGATAGCCGCATTTAAGACGATTTCAGCAGCACGGTTTGTTGCTTCTTTTGCACGAGGGTGTGGAGAGAAAATAATACCATTACGTGTTTTTAAGCTAATTAATGCTTTAAAAATCGCAGTAGAAGTGGGGTTCGTTGTTGGTACGATACCGCAGATAATTCCAATAGGTTCAGCGATGGTGATTGTACCGTAAGTGAGATCTTCAGATAAAATCCCGCAGGTTTTTTCGTCTTTATACGCATTGTAGATATACTCAGAAGCAAAGTGGTTTTTGATCACTTTATCTTCAACGATACCCATACCAGACTCTTTAACCGCTAATTTTGCAAGAGGAATACGGGCATCAGCGGCCGCTAATGCAGCTGCACGGAAAATAGCATCAACTTGTTCTTGAGAGAAGTTAGCAAATTCACGTTGAGCTTTTTTTACACGAGCAACCAAATCATTGAGTTCAGTAACGTTAGTTACAGACATAAAGAGACTCCTGATAAAATGTTAAATTTTTTAAGCAAATTAGCCGTTATCATCGTAACTAATAAGAATAGCCTAGATAGATGATTATGTGCTCATTTCAGTAATAATTATTAGAGGGCATAATTTGCTTAAAAAACTTAAAAAAACAATAATAAAGATAAA
The DNA here is from genome assembly GCF_001743005.1 of Shigella sp. FC1967. Classification (NCBI taxonomy): domain Bacteria; kingdom Pseudomonadati; phylum Pseudomonadota; class Gammaproteobacteria; order Enterobacterales; family Enterobacteriaceae; genus Shigella; species Shigella sp. FC1967. The sequence goes on from NZ_MIIZ01000775.1 coordinate 3,119, forward strand.
TATATTTTCGAAGTACCCTCTTTCTTCGAATGATAACAGCTTACCATCTTTCTAATTAATTAACGTGATATACATCACAAAATTAGCAAGCTGACACCTTTCAGCATGGCTTTTTATGAGAATAATTCTTATATGCGATCAATGTTCAACGATTTTTTTTGTCGTACACTTTATTTCGATATAAAAATTAAACCACTAGGTTTTTGATCGGTTTACAAGAGAATATTTTAGGTAAAAACTTGTTAACTAATAGAATTAACTGGTTTATTGATTTAAAGTA
>NZ_MIIZ01000776.1:0-18568 GCF_001743005.1 Shigella sp. FC1967
TTTTGACATCCTTGCGACTTAACCCAACTTCTTCGAACAACTCTCGGTACATTGCCTGCTCTGGCGATTCTCCAGGGTTAATTCCTCCTTGAGGAAACTGCCATGAATGTTGCCCATAGCGACGAGCCCAAAGCACTTGCCCTTGCCGATTACAAATTACAATCCCTACATTCGGGCGGTAGCCATCATCATCGATCACTAGACTACCTCAATAACCAAATTTGAAAGATAACTCATTGTTTCATACTACTCACAGACGGTAAACCACTATCAACAGACTTTGCATGACGCGCGTATTTATCTACAATGGGAAAGTCTCAACGGGGTGCCTTGTTAGGCTGAGAAAAACTCGTGGAACCTGATCCAGATAATACTGGCGTAGGGATTTGAGTCAGGATGTTGCAAGGTTCATTAATTTGCCATCCTCACTCCTCAGATCCTACCTGACTTTTACTGAGGAACTAAACGTGTTAACTAAATCACTTCGCTTTACTTTCCTTCTAAGCGCAATGGGCATTATGAGTACTTTTTCAACCCAAGCCTTAGCACAAAAACCCACACTGACTGTTTACACTTATGACTCATTTACTGCAGATTGGGGCCCTGGACCTGCAATAAAAAAAGCGTTTGAACAGCAATGTGATTGTGAACTAAAACTGATTGCGCTGTCTGATGGTGTGTCTCTACTTAACCGCTTACGTATGGAAGGTGATAAAAGTAAGGCAGATATTATTTTAGGATTAGACAACAATCTGATCCACGCAGCAAAAGAAACGGGACTTTTCGCACCAAGTCATATCGACACCTCCAAACTTACCTTACCTGAAAAATGGACTGATGATACCTTTGTGCCTTATGACTACGGTTACTTTGCTTTTATTTATGATAAAAACCGCATAGCTAATCCCCCAAAAAGCATGGCTGAACTGCTAAATAGTCAAGAAAAATGGAAAATCCTCTATCAAGATCCTCGCACCAGTACCCCTGGTTTAGGTTTAATGCTATGGATGCAATCGCTTTATCCTGAAAATACGGCCACTGAATGGAAAAAATTGTCAGAGAAAACACTAACCGTCACTAAAGGTTGGAGTGAATCTTATGGCTTATTCTTAAAAGGTGAAGGTGATTTTGTGCTTAGCTATACATCATCTCCGGGATATCACATTTTAGCGGATAAAAAAGATAACTATGCGGCTGCAATTTTTGATGAAGGGCATTACTTACAAGTCGAAGTTGCTGCAAAACTCAAGTCAAGCAAACAGCCTGAATTAGCGCAGCAATTTATGCAGTTTATGTTGACGCCTGCATTCCAAGAAACCATTCCCACTACCAATTGGATGTATCCTGTTATAAATATGCCATTACCGGACGTCTATTCCGTGATGCCTAAACCCGAAAAATCATTGCAATTCAATGCAGATGTTGTCGCAAAAGAGCGCCAAACATGGACTCGTAATTGGCAATCTGCGGTTAGTCGCTAATGGGAAGATGGCTTATCCCGGGGCTATGTGCTTCGGGTTTACTGCTTATTGTGGCGTTATTGTCATTTGGCGCATTGTGGTTTAATGCACCAAGTGGCGAACTGTCCTCAATTTTCGCTGATGAATATTTATGGCATGTCATCCGTTTTACTTTTTGGCAAGCTTTTTTATCTGCACTGTTTTCGATATTACCTGCTATTTGGCTCGCCAAAGCCCTCTATCGACGCCAATTTAAAGGGCGAACACTGTTTTTACGCCTATGTGCCATGAGCCTTGTATTACCCGTCCTAGTTGCACTTTTTGGTATTTTAACAGTTTATGGCAGAGTAGGATGGATTGCTCAAATTTGTGAATGGCTAGGAATCGACTACCAATTTACCCCCTATGGTTTGCAAGGCATTTTATTAGCTCACATATTTTTCAATATGCCATTAGCAACCCGAATGCTATTGCAAGCTCTTGAGAACATTTCATCAGAACAACGCCAATTAGCCTCACAACTTGGCATGAATGGCTGGCAACGTTTTCGTTTTCTTGAATTTCCCTATTTGTGGCGTCAAATGCTCCCCACGGCATCACTGATTTTTATGCTCTGCTTTGCAAGCTTTGCTACTGTATTGGCATTGGGTGGAGGACCTGCGGCAACGACTGTCGAACTCGCGATTTATCAAGCATTAAGTTATGACTACGATTTACATCGCGCTGCACTTTTAGCCTTGATCCAGCTCTTTTGTTGTTTAGGTTTAGTGCTTATTAGCCAAAAGTTAAAAGGCACCCTTTTTGTGGGAAACAGTCAAAAACTGCATTGGCGTGATCCCTATGATCCTCTCTTTAGCAAAATAACCGATGGTCTAATTATCACTCTTGCGATCCTCTTTTTAGTACCGCCAATTCTAGCGGTAATAACGGATGGTCTTAACAGTCAATTTATACGAGTCATACAGCAACCTGTACTTTGGCAGGCGTTTACTACCTCACTGATTATTGCTATTGGTGCGGGTATTGTTTGTGTTGTGTTAACGATGATGTTGCTATGGAGTAGCCGAGAGCTTCGCTTACGGCACTTTAAAAAAGCAGGGCAAGCCATGGAAATGAGTGGATTGATTATTTTGGCGATGCCGGGGATTGTGTTGGCAACAGGCTTTTTCCTTCTATTCAATAATACGATTGGATTACCCGAATCACCGTATGTTTTAGTCATTTTAACCAATGCATTAATTGCTATTCCCTATGCCTTAAAAGTGCTTGAAAACCCGATGAATGATATCGCTTCACGTTATGGGCTTTTGTGTCAGTCACTCAATTTACAAGGAATAAACCGACTTCGTTGGATAGAACTGCGTGCATTAAAAAAACCGATTTCACAAGCACTTGCCTTTGCTTGTGTCATTTCTATTGGTGATTTTGGTATTGTTGCCCTATTTGGTAATGAAACATTTAGAACATTGCCTTTCTATCTTTATCAGCAAATTGGCGCTTATCACACTCAAGATGGGGCTGTCACAGCCATGATCTTATTGCTACTTTGCTTCTCTCTTTTTAGCCTAATAGAACGATTAGCTGGAAAATCTCATGATTAAATTAGAGCAGCTTGCTTACACTTATGAACACCAACATCTCTTATTTAATCTCACGGTTAATGCAGGAGAACGCATTGCCGTGTTAGGACCGAGTGGTGCCGGTAAAAGTACATTACTCAGTTTAATCGCAGGATTTTTACCATCAGAACAGGGGAGTCTGTTTCTTAATGGTCAAGATCATACAAAAACAGTACCTGCTAAACGCCCTATTTCCATGTTATTTCAGGATAATAATCTATTCCCTCATTTAACTGTAAGGCAAAATATTGGCTTGGGGTTAAATCCAGGCTTAAAGCTGACTGGCACTCAAAAAGCACTATTAGAAAGTCGGGCAGAACAAGTGGCGCTCAGCGAATATCTTGAACGCTTACCTTCTCAATTATCAGGAGGTCAGCGTCAACGTGTTGCTATTGCACGTTGTCTTGTTCGTGAACAACCTATTTTGTTACTTGATGAGCCTTTTTCTGCACTTGATCCCGCTTTACGTATTGAAATGTTGGCACTACTTGAGCAACTCTGCCGTGAAAAAGCGTTAACCTTATTGATGGTTTCTCATAGCTTAGAAGATGCTGCAAAAATTGCCTCAAGAGCGATTGTGATAGATAACGGTATGATTGTGTATGATGGAAATACGCAATCACTAATAAATGGTGAAGTGGATCAATCACTTATTTTAGGTATCCCGTTTAATTAATCTCCCCCACAAATTAACTGTATAAATAACCATTATATTGACTATAATAAACGCATCTTTAGTGAATTATTTGTGTTTATTGGGTGCTGATGATTGGTCATACGGAACAAGGCTTTATTCTTACTCGCCACTGGAGCGACACACCAAAAGGTATTGTCGTCTCTTATTGGCTGGCTACGGATAATGGTCCACGTAAAGTGACTGTGCCTGTGCAACGCGCTATTGGTTTTGTTGCCCGACAACATGAAACGGTTTTACGCTCACTCGTTAATAAAAATTCTGATATTGAAATTCGCCCTCTCGATTTAAAAGATTTCGAAAGACAGCCTGTTTTTGGTGTTTATTGCAAACAATACCGTCAACTTGTTCAGCTTGAGCAACAACTTAAAGAGCACCATATCCGTCTTTATGAGGCGGATATCCGCCCGCATGAACGTTATATGATGGAACGCTTTATCACCGCACCTGTCTGGTTTCGTTATCAACAAAATAATATTGTTACATTAAAACCCGCTCCTGATTATCGCCCTGCGCTTCGCACCGTTTCTTTAGATATTGAAACCAGTGAATTTGGTGAGCTTTACTCTATTGGGCTTGCTGGCTGTGGTGATAATGTGGTGTTTATGCTTATTGATGAGTTGCCCACAGAGTGTGAAAGCCGACAACCTCAAGGCTATCGCTTATGTTATGTCAGTAGCCGATCGCGTTTAATTGAAAAACTGAATGAGTGGATACAATATTACGATCCTGATGCGATTATCGGTTGGAATTTAATTCAATTCGACCTGCGTATTTTGTACACACATGCACAAAGGTATGGTGTCAATTTATTATTAGGTCGTCAGAATAGCCCGTTAGAGTGGCGAGAGCATGGGTTTAAAAAAGGGCATTTTTTTGCTTCAGCTCAAGGGCGTTTAATTATCGATGGAATTGATGCTTTGAAAATGGCGACATGGAATTTTCCCTCTTTTAGCCTCGAATCCGTTGCGCAAACACTGCTAGGTGAGGGTAAAGCTATCGATACACCTTACGCCAGAATGGATGAAATTAACCGTCGCTTTAAAGAAGATAAACCCGCGCTAGCTTATTATAATTGGCAAGATTGCGTCTTAGTAAACCGTATCTTTGATGCGACGTCCCTTATGGCTTTCTTATTAGAGAGAGCTTGTGTTACAGGGCTTTCCGTTGATAGAAGTGGTGGATCTGTGGCTGCGTTTACGCATCTCTACCTTCCTTCAATGCATCGCATTGGATATGTTGCGCCTAACCAAGGTGAAAAACCTGAAGAACATAGCCCCGGAGGTTTTGTTATGGATCCCACCCCCGGCTTATATGATTCTGTTGTTGTGCTTGATTATAAAAGCCTTTACCCCTCGATTATTCGTACTTTTTTAATCGATCCCGTAGGTATGATTGAAGGAATGCACCAACCTGATGACAAATTTTCTATTGCGGGATTTCGCCAAGCTCGATTTTCACGAGAATTGCACTGTTTACCCGCGATTGTATCGCAAATTTGGCACGAAAGAGATAATGCAAAATTACATAAAAATGCCCCGCTCTCTCAAGCGCTTAAAATTATTATGAATGCTTTTTATGGTGTTTTAGGCTCTGTGGGTTGTCGTTTTTTTGATCCTCGTTTAGCGTCTTCTATTACGCTACGCGGTCATGAAATTATGAAAAAAACGAAAGAATTGATTGAAGCCAAAGGCTATCAAGTGATTTATGGTGATACAGATTCAACCTTTGTTTGGCTGAAATCACCTCACACAGAACAAGAAGCACAACAGATAGGGTATCAATTAGTACAAGACGTTAATCAATGGTGGAAAACACATCTGTTTGAAAATGACCAGCTAGATTGCAAATTAGAACTAGAATACGAAACTCATTATCGTCGTTTTTTAATGCCCACGATCCGAGGTATGGAAACGGGTAGCAAGAAACGCTACGCCGGACTCAGCAATGATAAAATGGTATTTAAAGGGTTAGAAACCGTCAGAACAGATTGGACGCCTCTCGCTCAAAAATTTCAACAAGAGCTTTATACCCGCATTTTTCATCAGCAGCCTTATCAGCAGTTTATTCGTGATTATGTCGCAGATACGCTAGCAGGAAAATATGATGATAGATTAGTGTATCGTAAACGGTTACGCCGAAAATTATCAGAATATCAGCACCACGTCCCCCCTCATGTCAAAGCAGCTCGTAAGGCAGATGAATATAATTTATCCCAAAATAGACCCCAACAATATCAGCAAGGCGGTTGGATTAGTTATATAATTACTCTCTTGGGGCCTGAGCCGTTAGAGCATATAACGACTGCACCTGATTATGAACATTATATCAATAAGCAGTTAATGCCTATTGCAGATGCTATCCTCCCCTTTATACAAGATGATTTTTCAACCTTGTTAAACGGACAAATGACACTCTCATTTTAAGTTGTGTCATTTTGCAGGTGACGGTTTGCTTTGCATCTATTAACATAACGCCCCTTTGGTGATAATTAGCTTTTCTTTGTTCAAGAATAAGCCTTTTTTATCCCGCAGATTTTAATGACAACACCGCAATACTGCATTCATTAATAATTCCTAAATTATATATTTGAGAGCTGAGTTTTATATATGCCTTTTACTCTTGGTCAACGTTGGATTAGCGATACTGAAAGCGAGCTTGGACTGGGTACTGTTGTGGCAGTTGATGCCCGCATGGTCACCTTACTTTTTCCTGCCTGTGGTGAAAACCGCCTTTACTCCCGTCATGATGCACCCATAACGCGGGTGATGTTCAATGCAGGAGATACCGTTACCAGTCACGAAGGTTGGAAACTCGCCATCGATAACGTTGTAGAAGATAACGGCCTACTTATCTACCATGGTGTACGTTTAGACACTGAAGAGCCCGCACAATTACGCGAAGTGTTCTTAGATAACAAACTCACTTTTAATAAGCCTCAAGATCGCCTTTTTGCAGGCCAAATCGATCGAATGGATCGCTTTGCATTACGCTACCGCGCTCGTAAATTTATGAGCGAACAGTTTAAGCAAGCACAAAGTGGTTTACGTGGTATTCGTGCGAGCCTTATTCCTCATCAGCTCTATATTGCTAATGAAGTGGGAAAGCGTCATAACCCTCGCGTATTATTAGCTGATGAAGTGGGTTTAGGTAAAACGATAGAAGCGGGTATGATTATCCACCAACAACTCATGGATGGTCGTGCAGAGCGCGTGTTGATTATTGTGCCTGAAAGCTTACAGCATCAGTGGTTAGTTGAAATGTTACGCCGTTTCAACCTGCGTTTCTCTCTATTTGATGATAGCCGTTATAGTGAATCTTTATTAGATAGCGATAATCCATTTGAAACAGAACAGATGATCATCTGTTCTTTAGATTTTGTACGTAAAAATAAGCAACGATTTGAACATTTGGTTGAAGCAACATGGGATATGTTAGTTGTCGATGAAGCACATCACCTTGTTTGGAGTGAAGATGCGCCAAGTCGTGAATATCAAGTCATTGAAGAGTTAGCAGAATCTATTCCTTCTGTATTGCTATTAACGGCAACCCCAGAGCAATTAGGCCAAGAAAGCCACTTCGCCCGTTTACGTCTGCTTGATCCAAGTCGTTTTCATGACTACAACGAATTTATTAATGAGCAACAAAAGTATCGCCCTGTTGCCGATGCGGTCACTATTTTGCTATCAGAAGATGATTTAAATACCGAACAACAAAACATCATCAGTGAAATGATCAGCGAGCAAGATGTTGAGCCATTACTGAAAGCGGCAAATACGCAAGGTGAAGAACGAACTAAATCTCGTCAAGAACTGATCCATATGCTAATGGACAGACACGGAACGGGGCGTTTGTTATTCCGTAACACCCGTTCTGGTGTTAAAGGTTTCCCAAATCGCTTACTTCACGCGATAAAACTGCCATTACCAACACAATATCAAACCGCAATTAAAGTGGCTGAGATTATGGCCGCGAAAAAGAGCCTCGAAGTTCGAGCAAAAGAGATGCTCTATCCTGAACGTATTTACCAAGAGTTCGAAGGTGAAAACGCAACATGGTGGAACTTTGATCCTCGTGTTGAATGGTTATTGGGTTTCTTAACTGCAAATCGCCATGAAAAAGTACTCGTAATTTGTGCGCAAGCATCAACAGCACTGCAATTAGAACAAGTTTTACGTGAGCGTGAAGGTATTCGCGCGGCCGTCTTCCACGAGGGGATGTCATTACTTGAACGCGATCGCGCAGCGGCTTATTTCGCTTCCGAAGAAGAAGGTGCTCAAGTTCTGCTATGTTCAGAAATCGGATCGGAAGGACGTAACTTCCAGTTTGCTAATCAGCTGGTTATGTTTGACCTTCCATTTAACCCAGATTTACTAGAACAACGTATTGGCCGCCTCGATCGTATTGGTCAAAATCGAGACATTGATATTAGCATTCCTTATCTTGAAGGTACTGCTCAATCCGTATTATTGCGCTGGTTCCATGAAGGGTTAGATGCCTTTGAGCATACTTGTCCAACCGGTCGCACTATTTATGACAGCCAATATAATGCTCTCATCAATTATCTTGCACAGCCTAATGAATTAGCTGATTTTGATGAATTTATTGTCGCTTGTCGTAAACAACATGATGAAATGAAACGCAAACTTGAACAAGGTCGCGACCGTCTATTAGAAATGCATTCTAACGGTGGTGAAGTTGGCGTTGAATTAGCCGGTGAAATTGCAGCTCAAGATAACGATCCTGAGTTAGTGAACTTTGCACTGAACTTGTTTGATATCGTCGGTATTAATCAAGAAGATCGTAGTGATAGCTTAATTATTTTAACGCCATCGGATCATATGTTAGTCCCTGATTTTCCAGGATTACCACAAGATGGTTGTACTATCACATTTGATAGAGAGCAAGCGCTATCACGTGAAGATACCCAGTTTATTAGTTGGGAACACCCAATTATCCGTAATGGCTTAGATTTAATTTTATCTGGTGATACAGGAAGTTGTGCTGTTTCTTTATTAAAAAATAAAGCATTGCCAGTGGGAACCCTGTTAGTTGAATTGATTTATGTCATAGAGGCACAAGCCCCTAAACATCTTCATTTAAGTCGTTTCTTACCTGCGACACCAGTTCGCTTATTACTTGATCTAAAAGGTAATAATCTTGCTTCTCAAGTTGAGTTTGAAAGCTTTAACCGCCAATTAAACGCGGTTAATCGTCATACTTCAAGTAAACTGGTCAATGCGGTACAAAGTGAAGTTCACCATGTACTTAAAGCCTCTGAACCGCTAATGGAAGTCGAAGCCAAAGGACTTATCCAAAAAGCGAAAGAAGAGGCCGATCGCGTGCTAACTCATGAATTATCTCGCTTAAACGCTTTACGTGCGGTAAATCCTAATATTCGTGATGACGAAGTCGAAGCAATTGAAAATGAACGTACTCATATTCTTAACCATTTAGATGAAGCAACATGGCGTTTAGATTCAATTCGCCTCATTGTTGTTACCCACCAATAATCACCGTTAAAGCGGGGAGTATTTCACTCCCCGTTGTTTTGATGAGATAGCCACTATGATGGAAGTGTATAACCCGCCAACTGATCCTTGGTTACATGTTTTATATCAAGATGAGCATATTATCGCCGTTAATAAACCCAGCGGATTACTGTCAGTGCCGGGCAAAGCCCCCGAGCATAACGACAGTATAATGTCGCGCATTAAAGGCGAATTTCCTCATGCTGAGTGTGTTCACCGCCTTGATATGGCAACCAGTGGCGTTATCGTTGTTGCACTCAATAAAGAAGCTGAGCGTGAACTAAAGCGTCAATTTCGTGAACGCGAACCTAAAAAAAACCTATATCGCACGCGTTTGGGGACATATTGAAAAAAGAAGAGGGATTGATTGATTTACCTTTGATTTGCGATTGGCCTAATCGACCAAAACAAAAAAGTCTGTCATGAGACAGGGAAAGCGGCACAAACTTTTTATGAAGTGTTGGAATATGAAGAGAATGCGACAAGAGTAAAACTTTCACCTATTACTGGGCGTTCACATCAATTGCGGGTACATATGTTAGCGTTGGGGCATCCTATTTTAGGGGATCGCTTTTATGCACATCCGCAGGCAAGAGCAATGGCACCTCGCCTGCAGTTACATGCTCAGGAATTATTTATTACGCATCCTGCTTTCCGATCCCCGATACATTTTGAATGCCTTGCCGATTTTTAGTGTTCTATGACACTAAAACAGTCACTGAACTCAATGAAGCAAGGAGCAGACAAAGCGCTAATCCCATAACCCCAACAAGAACACGGACGTTTGACATGGATAGAGTTCCTTTTTTAAGAGAAGAGAGAAAGAAATAATTAAATTTCACTTATATTTTACCGTGATAAATAATAAACTCAACTCAGTGTAAGTTATCTCTATCACGGAATAATTCTCTCTTTTCTCATCTTCATTTACAAGATGTTAACGAAATCCTTTTTCTTTTTTAATCAAATCGTAAGCAACCTGTATAGACTGTGCTTTTTGTTTTGCAATTTCCATCATTTCTGGCGGTAAACCTTTCGCAACAAGTTTATCTGGATGATGTTCTCCCATTAATTTTCTATAAGCCCTTTTAATGGTTTTAACATCATCACTCTCATCTACGCCGAGTACCTTACACGCATCAGAGAGCGTTGGCCCTTGAGGTTGAGGCTGATAACCCTGTCTATTCTGATAATGAAAATTCTGACCAGCCTGCATCATTGCTAATATATGTTCAAAATGTGCACGAGAAAAACCTAGCTCATCGATAATGATAAATAGCATTTTTCTTTCATTTGGATGCAGTTGACCATCCGCGAAAGCAGCTTGTAATTGGATTTCCAGAAACATCTGAAGCAAGTCTCGGCGTCCAGCACAAATTTGTCGAACGCGTTGCAATGTGGTCCTCAATGGAAAATCAGGTGATTTACCTTCTCTAAAAGCTTGTTGTGCAGCTTGGCGACCAACGCCATGCAGATTCATGCGATCCATTAATTCGCTGGCAAGAGAGATATCCGTTTGGGTCACTCGCCCTTTTGATTTTGTCAGGTGGCCTAAAACTTGAAAGGTTGCAGCAAAGAAAAAAGCTTGTCTATCACGCGTATAGCGCCCACCACTTCCTAATTTACTTCGTTGCATGTCATAAAGGTGCCCCAGAAAAACACCAATAACAATGCCCCAAAAGCCTATTCCTGCAAAACTACCAATGGTAAGGCCTAATAATTTTCCCCAATAGCGCATAGACTCCTCAAATCTTCAATGCTCTGACTGCAATTTTGCATTATCATACTATTCATTTGCTTGCACACCTAACACCAAGCGACCTCTAAATAGACTTTTTCTTAAAATGAAGAGATTTACTGTTTCTCTTTGGGCAGAGGTAATGCTGTTTTCGTTTAAATTGTGTTAAAGTAAAATGAGTGACCAAACGAATAACTTTAGCGTTGTTATACAGCATGAAATACCGCATCAGCGCGGTGTTTTTTTGTTTCTAATAAGGCTATAACCCTATTTCAACACAGAAACATCGAAAAAATGAGGCTTACGCCTATTTTTCGGTTACCGTTAGAACAATGTTCAGAACGTTGGGCTGGTGTCGCATAACTCCCTGCGTTAGTTTCTCGCTGTTTATCAGCACGAAGCCACTGATGACGGAAGCACATAAATACTTATGAAAAAAAGTTATCCCACACTGCTGGCCACCCTAGTTTGGGCCACAATATACGGTCAGCCTGCTTATGCTGATCTTGCCTCCCAATGTTTACTGGGAGTTCCTGTTTATAACAAACCGTTAGTACAAGGCGATCCTAATAACTTGCCTGTCACCATCACTGCAAATGATATGCAAGGTGAATACCCTCGTATGATCAAATATAAAGGTGATGTTGATATTAAACAGGGAAACCAAACCTTAAGTGCCGACAGTGTTGAACTGACACAGACAGAGGGAGAAGCGCCATTAAGAATGGTCACCGCAACGGGAAATGTCTCTTATGATGATCCTCAAATCATCTTAAAAGGCCCTCGTGCTTGGTCCAATCTTAATAATAAAGATACGGATATTGAACAAGGTGATTACCAGATGGTGGGTCGCCAAGGTCGTGGTTATGCCAATAAGATGCAAATGCGTGGAGAAAACCGTTATACCATTATGGATAAAGGGATGTTCACCTCTTGCTTACCTGGCGATGATAGCTGGAGTGTTGTCGGCTCTGAGGTTATTTTAGACCGTGAAGAACAAGTTGCTGAAATTTGGAATGCACGCTTTCGAGTCGCTAATGTCCCTATTTTTTACAGCCCTTATCTTCAATTGCCTATCGGTGATAAACGCCGTTCTGGTTTCTTAATTCCAAACGGAAGCTACTCTCGTAGTTCAGGATTTGATTTCCAACTCCCTTACTATTGGAATATCGCCCCTAATTACGATGCAACGATTACAACTAACTATATTAGCCGTCGTGGTTTAAAATTAGATAATGAATTCCGTTATTTAACAACGCCGGGGCGCGGTACTATCGCTGTTGATTGGATTAACCACGATAGCCAATACAATAAAGATAAAGCAGAAAATAAATCAGGTTATCTTCCCCGTGATTCTGCAACACGTTGGCTGTTTTACTGGGGTCATAGTGGTGTCATGAACAATGTGTGGCGATTTAATGTCGACTACACCAAAGTCAGTGATAACAAATACTTTACTGATTTTACTTCTCAATATGGTAATACCACTGATGGTTATGCGACCCAGAAATTTAGTACGGGTTATGCACAACAGAACTGGAATGCCACTTTAACCACCAAGCAATTCCAAATCTTCTCTGATAATAAAGATGCAAGAGCTTATCGTGCCGAGCCTCAGCTTGATCTGAATTATTATAAGAATGATATCGGGCCGTTTGATTTCCGAACTTATGCTCAGTTTGTCCGTTTTACCAGCGTGGGTGAAAATACGCCTGAAGCAAATCGTTTCCATATTGAACCAACGATTTCACTCCCTACGTCAGCAGGTTGGGCAAGCTTTAATAATGAACTGAAAGTGATGGCAACCCATTACGATCAGGACATTCCTGATGCTTATAAGAAAAGATATCCTAACCAATTAGACGACAGTGTTAATCGTGTATTGCCACAGTTTAAATCTGATATGAAAGTGGTTTTCGAGCGTCAATATCAAACTAATGATATTACACAGACTCTTGAGCCACGAATACAATATCTTTATGTCCCTTATAAAGATCAGTCTAATATCAATAACTTTGACTCCGCATTATTACAGTCAAACTATAGCGGACTTTTCCGCGATAGAATGTATGGGGGTCTTGACCGCATTGCTTCTGCAAACCAATTAACCACGGGTATCACTTCGCGTTTTTATGATAGTGAATTAGTTGAACGTTTTAACGTTTCTGTAGGTCAAATCTACTTCTTTGAACGTCCAAGAACAGGCCCAGCTTCTATTGGTAATGAAATCATTAATAGCAAAGATGAAACGGGTTCAATGGTTTGGGCGGGTGATGCCTACTGGCGGATCACGGATACCGTAGGTATGCGTGGTGGTTTACAATATGACCGCCGTTTAGGTAGCGTATCAATGGGCGATGCAATTATGGAATATCGCGCGGATAGCGATCATCTTCTACAGTTGAGTTATCGTTATGTCGATCGTGATTATATCCAAGCAACGCGTGTTCGCCCTTATGACGGCGGTATTAATAAACTTCCTGAATACCAAAAAGGGATTTCACAAGTCGGTGTTGTAGGTAGCTGGCCATTAGCAGAACGCTGGGGACTTGTGGGTGCTTATTACTTTGATACCAAAGAGTCCGAACCTGTTAGCCAAATGGTGGGTGTGCAATATAATACCTGTTGCTGGGCTGTGAACGTCGGTTATGAACGAAAAATTGTTGGCTGGAAAGTTGACCACAGTGATATTGACAATAAATGGTCAATCAACGTGGAACTCAGAGGCCTAAGTAACAATCATAGTTTGGGTAGCCAGAAAATGCTTGAACGCGGTATCTTACCTTATCAAAGAGCATTCTGATTTAATCAGACTACGGAATTGGCTGAATAAATATGTCACCCCGCAATAAGATGCGGAAAATACATAATGGGAAACTTATGAAAAATTGGAAAACGCTGTTTATCGGCTTAATGATCACGGTCGGTGCAGCTACCAGCTCAACAACATTTGCTGCTCAAGAATTAAACCGTGTATCGGCTATCGTCAATAACGGTGTCGTTCTAGAAAGTGACGTCAATAGAATGCTACAGACGGTCAAAATGAACGCAAAAAATGCGGGACAAGAGATGCCTGATGAGCAAGTCCTTCGCCAACAAATTCTAGAACGTTTGGTGATGGATAACATCATTTTGCAAATGGCACAACAAATGCAAATTGATATTCCTGATGCTGCAGTAGAGTCTACAATTCAGGGTATTGCTGCTGAAAATAAACTTTCTCTTGATCAACTGAAAAAACGTCTTGCTGCCGATGGCATTTCTTATAACGAATATCGCCAAGATATCCGTAAAGAGATGATGTTAGCAGAAGTGCGCAATAATGAGGTGCGTCGTCGCATCACTATTTTACCTCAAGAAGTTGACTCGCTCGCTAAACAAATTGAAAACCAAGCAAGTCAAAGTGTTGACCTAAACCTGAGTCATATCTTAATTCCATTATCAGAAAACCCTGCGCCAGCAGAAATGGAAAAAGCAAAGCAAGTCATTGATCGTATTATGAATCAGCTTAAGAATGGTGCGGATTTCGGCAAGTTAGCAGCAACTTATTCTGCTGATCCACAAGCGTTAAATGGCGGTAATATGGGTTGGGCATCTATTGATGAATTACCAACGTTATTTGCAAAAGAGTTAGCAAATGCGCAAAAAGGTCAAATCGTAGGACCTATTCACTCTGGCGTTGGCTTACACATTATCAAAGTAAACGATATTCGTGGTGGCTCTAATACCCTTTCTGTTACAGAAGTTAAAAGCCGTCATATTCTGCTAAAAAGTTCACCAATCATGAATGATGAACAAGCCTACGCCAAGTTACAGCAGATCTCTGCCGATATTCGCAATGGTAAAATCACGTTTGCTGATGCAGCAAAAGAGTACTCAGAAGATCCGGGTTCTGCATTACGCGGTGGTGAGTTAGGATGGTCAATGCCTGATGTTTACGATCCCGCATTCCGTGATGCGTTAATGCGCTTAAATAAAAACGAATTAAGCCAACCCGTACGCTCAAACTTTGGCTGGCATTTAATTGAATTAGAAGACACACGTAGTGTTGATAAAACAGATGCCGCAAATAAAGAACAAGCATACCGTTTACTCTTCAACCGTAAATTTAATGAAGAAGTACAAAACTGGATGCAAGAGCTGCGAGTAGGGGCTTATGTGAAAATAATGAACGAGAATAATGCAAACTAAGCAAATAAAACCACTTGTTATCACCCCCGGCGAACCAGCCGGGGTTGGTCCTGACCTGATTATCTCATTAGCACAAATGAGTTGGGATTTACCTTGGGTTGTTTGTGCTGATCCTCAGTTACTTAAAACAAGAGCAGAATTGTTAAATCTGCCTCTTTCATTAGTTGAATACGATCCAACCTCGCCACCTCGAGTACATACACCAAGCCAAATTTGCGTACTCCCAATCGCTCTTCACACGAATGTCATTCCAAGTACATTAGATGCACTCAATGGATTATACGTTGTAGAAACATTAGCTCGTGCTTGTGATGGCTGTCTAAATGGTGAATTTTCAGCGCTTGTGACTGGACCTGTACATAAAGGCATTATCAATGATGCGGGTGTCCATTTTACAGGACATACCGAATTTTTTGCTGATCGTAGCCACTGTGAACGTGTTGTCATGATGCTGGCGACAAACACATTAAGAGTCGCATTGGCAACCACACATTTACCATTACGAGATGTGGCAGATGCAATTACAGGCGAGCTTCTGCATGAAATTATCACCATTTTAAACCACGATTTAAAAACCAAATTTGGTATAGTCGAACCTCAAATTTACGTCTGTGGTCTTAATCCTCATGCGGGAGAAGGCGGTCATATGGGACGTGAAGAAATTGATATTATTGAGCCTGCATTAACACAATTACGTCAGCAAGGCATTCATCTTCATGGGCCTTATCCTGCTGATACCTTATTCCAACCTAAATATCTAACACATGCTGATGCAGTACTTGCAATGTATCACGATCAGGGATTACCTGTGCTAAAATATGAAGGTTTCGGTCGTGCCGTGAATATCACTCTCGGTCTTCCTTTTATCCGTACTTCTGTTGATCATGGCACCGCCCTTGAGCTTGCAGGTACGAAAAGCGCAGATGCTGGCAGTTTTTGCACCGCATTAAATTTAGCCATTAATATGATACAAAATTGTAATGAATAATAGAGTCCATCAGGGGCACTTTGCCCGCAAACGCTTCGGGCAGAACTTTTTAACAGACAGCTATATTATTGAAAGTATTGTTGAATCCATTTATCCTCAACCTGGTGAAGCCATTGTTGAAATCGGCCCTGGTTTAGGTGCAATTACAGAACCAGTAGGTGCAAGAATGGATAAAATGACGGTTGTCGAAATTGACCGTGATTTAGCCGCTCGTTTAGAAGTTCATCCTACATTAAAAGACAAGCTGACCATTATTCAGCAAGATGCAATGACAATCGATTTTGCGCAATTAGCAAAAGAGCGTCAGCAGCCTCTGCGTGTTTTTGGTAACTTGCCTTATAATATTTCAACACCACTTATGTTCCACTTATTCAGTTTTGCTGACGCTATTTCTGATATGACATTTATGTTGCAAAAAGAAGTGGTTAATCGTCTTGTTGCGAGTCACGGTAGCAAAACTTATGGTCGCTTAAGTGTGATGGCACAATATTATTGTCAAATCATCCCTGTACTTGAAGTTCCCCCTACTTCATTTAAACCAGCACCAAAAGTTGATTCAGCGGTTGTTCGCTTAATCCCTTACAAAGAGAAGCCATACCCAGTAACGGACATTGCAATGCTTAGCCGTATTACCGCTCAAGCATTTAATCAACGACGTAAAACACTACGTAATAGCTTGGGTGGATTACTTACAGCAGAAGATATGACAGCACTTGATATCGATCCAACAGCAAGAGCAGAAAACATTTCTGTTGAGCAATACTGTAAAGTGGCAAACTGGTTATCGCAAAAGCAAGACTCACAAGCATAAGATAGAACCAGAGACAGGAGGCACTATGTTCACCTCATCAAAAGTGGCGATACAGGTACAAAGCGTTTACATTGAAAGCCAATCTTCCCCAGAAGATCAACGATATGTTTTTGCTTATACCATATCAATTCATAATTTGAATAAATGTGCAATTCGCCTCCTGCGTCGCTATTGGTTGATCACCAATGCACAAGGTAATACCACTGAAGTTCGAGGCGAAGGTGTTGTCGGCGAACAGCCACTTATTGAGCCTGGCACACAATACCGTTATACCAGTGGTGCCGTTCTTGAAACACCAATGGGAACAATGGAAGGTCATTATGAAATGATTGATACTGACGGCCGATTATTTCAAATAGAGATCCCTGTTTTCCGCCTTGCGCTTCCAACATTGATAAACTAACTATGGCAACGTATTTAATTGGTGATATTCATGGCTGTTACCATGAACTGCGCCACCTTCTTGATAAAGTCAGTTTCGATCCTACACAGGATACATTGTGGCTAACAGGTGATCTTGTTGCTAGAGGCCCTGACTCACTTGAAGTACTACGCTTTGTAAAAAGCTTAGGCTCTTCCCTTAAACTCGTCTTGGGCAATCATGATCTTCATCTTTTAGGTGTATTTGCAAAAATTAGTCGCAATAAGCCAAGAGATAAGCTAAATGATTTACTTAATGCACCTGATGCAGATGAATTAATTAATTGGTTAAGACGCCAACCTGTATTGCAAGTTGATGAAGACAAGAAAATCATCATGGCTCACGCGGGGATCACGCCCCAATGGGATTTAGAAACAGCTAAAATGTGCGCTCGTGAAGTCGAAGCTATTTTAAGTAGTGATAGCTATCCTTTGTTTATTAACTCAATGTATGGCGATTTACCAAACAACTGGTCACCAGAACTTTCGGGTCTAGCACGATTACGCTTTAGTACTAATGCACTCACACGTATGCGTTACTGTTTTCCTAATGGTCAACTCGATATGATTTGCAAAGATAAACCTCAGGACGCGCCTGCTCCCTTAAAGCCCTGGTTCGATTTACCAAGCCAATTACCTGAAGGTTATAGCATTATATTTGGGCATTGGGCCTCTCTTGAAGGAAAAGGTACGCCTGATAATATTTATGCATTAGATACGGGATGTTGTTGGGGGGGAAATCTCACTTGTTTACGTTGGGAAGACAAACGATATTTCACGCAATCTAGCCTATCTACTCCCAAATAATCCACTTATTATCCCCTTCCTTCTTTTCCAAGCGCAAAATGGCTACCTGACCTTTTGCGCTATGTCTGCGTTATCCTCACACATTCTCTAAATGACTCTTTTTTTATTCTAAAGAGAACATTTTATATGCAAAAACGAACACCTTAAAATATGTTCAAATTTAATTATTAATAATCAATATGTTATTTTTTTTCAAAGTAAAATAAGTGTAAAAAAAACACGATATTGAGAATAAAAAAATCTCTATATTGATTAATATCTCATATATTATTCTTATAAAGTGAATTTATTAAAATATAAATAATGATT
>NZ_MIIZ01000777.1:0-3397 GCF_001743005.1 Shigella sp. FC1967
GAAGCTAAAGAAGGAAAATATGAAATAATGTATTCACATAAAACCTTATCATTTGTATATTTTATCGCAGTAAGCAGCACATTATTTTTGAATCTAATAAAAATAGAAATGTGGAGTGTGAAATGAGTTATAACATCGCATTGTTTGATTTTCCTGTTTCTGCTGATTTTTGAAAAAAGCATGTGAATATTTTTGAAAATATATGAAAGATGAGGGCATAGAAGAATTAAGTCCTTTGATGTTACGTTTTTTACAAGAAATTTCTCATATATATCCGTGCCTTTGTGAATTATCTGATGATGAAATAGATGACAGCGTGTGGTGTGATGGACCTTTAATGAATAATTTTATGACTAAAGTTCCAGTTATTGGCTTTGTTTATTCTAAAGTGGATGAAGCACTACCGGTGGTTATTAGACTGGCAAATAATTTGGGAATCTCAGTTCTGGATTGGCAGCAAGGAATAGTATTTAATGCTGAAAAATAAAAATGATATTTGAGATGATATAAGGGTTGATTTTAATTCTCTGATAATAGTTTACGGTTTTTCAATGGAGTGATACAAGCATGCATGGAAGTATTATTTTTAAGTGTTTTTCTATAAAAAATTTAGCTCAGAGTCTATTTTTTGCTTATTTTTTGTTGCGTGCTAAATGGTTGTAGTATGTTTTATGGCATTGCATGCAGTACCCGTATTTTATTTACACCATCAGAAATCACAAGAAAAAATCTATATGCCAGAAGCTGTTGTTAATCAAAATTATGATCAACAGATTGAATTGGGTGTGTTTTCTGGTTTAGCTCCATATTATATTGTAGAAAGTTCTGAATGGGTTACTGTGACATTAATGATCAAAAATAAAAATGGGGAGTGGCTTTCTCTTATTACAGATAAAGATTGGCAAAAGTATGTCATGCATCAGGAAGTGCGTCCTATCATTTTTGCTCGCTTACAAGGGACAGCACCTAAAACTGGTAATGTACGGATAAAAATAAAAGCCAGAGTAGGGCGTACTATGTGTGGTACAACGGATCCTGTTTTTACTTTACAAGTCAAAGTGAGAAAAGAATAAAGCTATCCGTAATACTTAAATATATTTGTTTTAATTAGGTGAAGATTACCTAATAAGATCCGTCCATTTTATTTTATCTATAAATACGCTAACTGACTAAAATCTAACATGATTAGAAATATTAGATTTTAGTATTGCTTGTTTTTATAGAATAATTTAAAAAGAATATGATTTTCAGATCAGATGTTTATCTTGTAATAAGCGTATACATCATTTTCACGACGACTAAGAATAAGAATAATGCAAATATTTGACGAACTCTAGGAATTGGTAAGCGATAAGCAACTTTAACACCAATAGGTGCGAAGAGTATGCTGGTAATACTTATCCCAATAAAAGCAGGTAAATAGATAAAGCCCAAATAATAGTGACTAATGTCTGTTTGAGCCACCATAATAATACCCATTATCATCCCTACTGAGGCAATAATAACGCCTATCATTGAGGATGTTGCAATGCATTTACGTGTATTAAAACCCCAATGGCTTAAAAGAGGAATGGTGATGGTGCCACCTGCAATACCAATAAAACTTGATATAAAACCAATTAACGATCCACCGCTTATCAATGCGGGCTTAGCGATAATAGGATCTTTTACATCTTCGATGTGTTCAGTTTCTTTCTTTTTTGTTAATAATCCATAGATGGTATAAATCATGAAAATGCAGAACACGATTTGTAATATTGTATTTTGACATTTTTTTGTACAAAAAAAAAAATGTGCCAACAAGCATACCGAGCAGTGTTCCTATCGCTAATAAAGGAAATTGATCCCATAAAATAGCTTTGCGTTTGTGATGAGAATAGGCTGAAGAGGCGGTGGAAAATATAATGACAGAAAATGAAGTCGATAAGGCAATTTTCATTACCATATCAGTTGGGATTGCTTGTTGACTCACGACATACATAACAACAGGAACAATGATTGCACCGCCACCAATTCCAAGTAGGCCAGCGAAAAAACCAGTTACACAACCCACAAAAAGAAACAGTAAAATCATGTCCATAATTGATACTCATAATAGTTTATAATAAATTTATGTATCAATATTATATCGCTTTTTGAGATCTGTTTTTAGCCTAAAAAATCAGATTAATGAAACTAATACTTCATCATTGGTTTATCGCACTCACTTAACGTATTAGCGCATCTATCGTTTATTTAAAAGAAAAGTAGAAACCATAAATTAATTATGATTTCTACTTAAATTATTAATCCCAGTGTGGGGCTAAACCTTCTGGGCTTACCAGTCGTTCATTTTTATCTAATTTTCTAATAGCATCTATATCATTTGCATCAAGTTGCAGTGTTGTTGAATGTAAGTTGCTAAGTAAATTTTCGCGTTTTGTTGATGATGGGATAACAGAGTATCCTTCGTGTATCGCCCATGCCAATACTACCTGTGCTGCTGTTGCACCATGTTTTTTGGCGATGGTTTTTATTACTTCATCTTTCAATGCATTACCATAAGCTAATGTCATATAGGAAGTAATATGAATACCATGCTGTTTTGCCCACTCAGTCACTTTACGATTTTGCAAATAAGGTGACAATTCTATTTGATTTGTGGCTATATTTTCTACACCAACGGATTCTATAGCTTGCTCCATTAGTGGAATGGTGAAGTTAGAAATACCGATTTCACGAGTTAATCCACATTTTTTTGCTTCCAATAATGCTTGCATAAATTCATCAACAGAAACTTCATCATTTGGCGATGGCCAGTGGATTAACGTTAGATCGACATAATCCATTTGTAAGTCACTGAGACTTTTCTTTAGGCTAGGGATCAGTTTGTCTTTAGCGAGATTTGCTACCCAAATCTTAGTGGTAACATATAGCTCATTACGCGCAATACCACTTTCCGAGATAGCTTGGCCAACAGCTGATTCATTTTCATATATTTGTGCTGTATCTATGGCTCTATAGCCAACTTCCAATGCATTTTTAACGGATGCGATGACTACATCATCTTTTAAACGAAATGTTCCAACACCAAGTACAGGGACGCTCATGTTTACCTCTTTAATATATTTAATGAGAGAAAATTTGATGAGCACAGAGTACAGGACTGAGTTTTGGGGATATATAGCAAAAACGATAATTAACTTTTGCTCAAAACTCAATAATAGCGAAAAATCTCTTTTATCATTACTATCAATTCTAATGATTAATTTGATGCTTGTGGTTAATTAAATGGGGACAAGGTCACTATGTCGACTAAAGTTATAGCAATTTTACTTTATCCGATGCGTCAAAACCCTCGGTCTTCAGTTCATTCAGGGCAGGGAGGATGTCAAGGCTTCGTGAGAATATAGCAGGA
>NZ_MIIZ01000778.1:0-3395 GCF_001743005.1 Shigella sp. FC1967
AATTAACGATTAAGAGCCAAGAAGTATGGTTCTCATTTCCGAATTGCACTCCCATACCAGCATATAGATACGGAAGAACGGACGTTTAACGTATTATTAATGTAATAAAATACAAGGAGAATTAACGATTAAGAGCCAAGAAGTATGGTTCTCATTTCCGAATTGCACTCCCATACCAGCATATAGATACGGAAGAACGGACGTTTAACGTATTATTAGAAGGAATAAATGCAAAACTCGCCATAAAAAAACCCTGAAATAGAAAAAAATCATCTGCCAACAGCTTGATAAATATGGCGCTACATACTTTGATAAAAATAGAGAGAATCTTTATCCTGAATACGATATCATACTTAGGGATACGCCGAATGATAACCCTGAATCACCAACAATATTATTAATGAGCTCTATTGTTGGATTTGAAAAAATATCAAAAGATTTAATAAAGTGTAACTATAACTTCGGTGATCCTTTAATAGAGGCTATTACTTATTTAATTGAAGAAAATGAGTCATTTCTTCTAGATACATGCCAAGAGAGTATTTTTGAATGAAAAATAATAACCTTGATAAAATACGAAGTAATTCTTAATAATTATAGGAAGAAGTTGAATGGTAGTGATTATAAGGAACTATTTATCAGTACTGTTCCTATTGATGTTGAAAAACTACACTTAGAAGCAACAAATAAAGACTTTCATTCTCTAGCCCAAACAGCTCATCGTCTAAAAGGGGTTTTTGCCATGTTAGATTTAGAATATCTCAGAGAAAGCTGTGAATATTTAGAGCATGACATAAAAAAATCATAATGAATTAGAGATCAAAGAACGTATCACTCAACTGGATAAATGGATTCAACAGTTGCTGCAGCAAGGTAACAATTAAACATGAATAACCTTAATATTATTATTGCCGATGATCACCCAATTGTTTTATTCGGCATTCGTAAATCTTTAGAACAAATTGAATGGGTTAATGTTGTAGGTGAATTTGAAGATTCAACTTCACTTATCAATAAATTACCCAAGTTAAATGTAGATGCTTTAATTACAGACTTGTCTATGCCTGGCGATAAGTATGGTGATGGTATTACACTCATCAAGTACATCAAAAGACATTATCCTAATTTGTCGATTATTGTACTCACAATGAATAACAACCCTGCTATTTTAAGCGCAGTTCTTGATCTTGAAATTGAAGGTATTGTACTTAAACAAGGTGCTCCAACTGATCTACCGAAGGCCTTAGCTGCACTGCAAAAAGGCAAAAAATTTATGCCTGAAAGCGTAGCGAAGCTACTTGAAAAAGTAAATGCAAATGGTTATGGCGATAAGCGTTTATCACCAAAAGAAAGTGAAGTACTGAGATTATTTGCTGAAGGTTTTCTTGTAACCGAAATTGCGAAAAAACTTAATCGTAGTATTAAAACGATTAGTAGTCAGAAAAAATCAGCCATGATGAAATTAGGTGTCGATAACGATATCGCATTACTTAATTATTTGTCATCAGTGACTATTGATAAGGAAATTAACGGCCCAGATTAATTTCACTACAGTTATCTTAGTCGCACCGATAAAATCAGGAAGCTCAACCCTTTGTGGGAGCTTCTCTGCTTTTAGGTGTTTACTCTTTATCCTCCATTCTGTTAGGGCTTTCCTCTTTCTTCCCTACCAATATTTACCTGTTTAGAAGCACCTTATAAGCGATACCGCTTATATTATGCCTTTTAATCCGTTTTACACTCACAGGCTGTAATAGAAACGTCTTCACGCTCTAGAATGATCTTTTGGAATATACTTTACCAATACTTCTCTTAAAATAGAGAGCGAAACAGGTTTAGAAACACAATCATTCATTCCTGCATCAATACAGCGTTGCTTCTCTTCTGCAATCGCATTCGCCGTCACACCAATTACTGGCATATTACTGCCTATTTCTCTTATATGTGTTGCTAGCTGATAGCCATTCATATTTGGCATATTGACATCCGTCAGAATGATATCAACATGATTTTTAGTTAAATACGTTAATGCATCACAGCCATCTTCTGCGGTGGCTGTATTAAAACCGATTTTTTTCAGTTGATCGGTCAACAATAAGCGATTTATTGGGTGATCATCAACAATAAGAACCGTTAAGGTTTGTAAGCCACAATCCGTATCTTGCTTCACGATTTCCACGCAATTTGCTTCAACTTTGTTTTGCGGCAGCTGGAGTATTATTTTAGTTAACTCGTTTAGTTTATAAGTACTGCAAACCCATACATTTTCAGCTGTTTTCTTCGACGGCTCAAAGTAATGCTCATTGATCCTAATAAATTGGCAGTTATCTTTTCTTGGTGTATCGTAATCGGTGATAATAAAATCGGTTGAAGAGATCACCACTTCTTCAGTAAGCAATTCACAACTCAAGCCAAAATAACGAAGATATCGATTAATAAAACCTTCTAAATAAAGATTTTTAATATCAATAAAACAACGAATATTACTTTCTTTATAAATATTCTGTTTAGAGAAAGGCTCTATTTCTTTTAAAGCACCATAAAGGGGTATACGAACCGTAAAACGACTCCCAATATTTTCTTGGGAAACGACGCTGATATCCCCATCCATTAAGTGGATCAACTTTTCACAAATAGCTAAACCTAATCCTGTTCCTTCTGAGGCACTTTCTGTATTTTGAGACACTTGGAAGAAAGGTTCAAAAAGCTCATGTAATGCTTTGTCACTGATCCCCCGTCCTGTATCGTGAATATCGAAATAGAGATAATAATCATCTTTATAAAGATGTAAGGTAATACATCCCGTCGTGGTAAATTTTATACTGTTATTCAATAGATTAGAGATAACTTGTTGTACACGAACAGGATCACTATTGACAATTTTAGGTACATCAGGTTCGATAAAACAGTAAATAGCCAAGCCTTTTTTCGCAATCAAAGGTAAATAGTTAGAGATAACAAAAGAGAGCACTTGCCGACAATTAAAAGGCTGAATATCGATTTTTAACTGTTTAGATTCAATTTTCGAGAAATCGAGAATATCACTAATAATTTTTAGTAATAACGATGAGGAGTTATCCATTGTTTTTAACAATCGAGCAGTATCATCGCTTTGTGTCAAAGATTGCAATAACTCTAAATTGCCAATAATTCCATAAAGTGGCGTTCGTAATTCATGACTAACCGTTGCCAAAAACATCGATTTCGCTTGGTTAGCTTGCTCCGCAGCTGTTGCCATATTTTGTAGTGAGCGCTCCATTTTAACCCGTGCGCTAATATCCACTAAAACACAAATAGCCAATAATTCCATAAAGTGGCGTTCGTAATTCATGACTAACCGTTGCCAAAAACATCGATTTCGCTTGGTTAGCTTGCTCCGCAGCTGTTGCCATATT
>NZ_MIIZ01000779.1:0-3393 GCF_001743005.1 Shigella sp. FC1967
AATAAAATAAGTGGTTTTTAATTAATAGAGATAAAAAATCATGATAAATCTCTTTATAAAACGCTATTTATCGAATAATGGGGTAGGTTTTCCGTCATGATCAACAGCAACAAAATTAAACTGACCATGGATCACCTCTTCACGACCTTCTGCGTACATATCTTCAAGAAAAATAGAAACATTCACCGTTAAACTTGTGCGTCCAACACGAATAACTTCACCCACGAGTTCAATAATCGTCCCTGATGGAATTGGGTGATTAAAATTTATTTTTTCAGTTGAAACCGTGACTAGGCGTTTACGGCTAAAGCGGGTGGCCGTAATAAATGACACTTCATCCATCCAAGCTAATGCGGTGCCACCAAAGAGTGTTGAGTGGTGATTAGTTGTGGTGGGAAATATGACCTTAGATACACGGGTAACTGAATTTTTAATTTTATTTTGTAGTTCAGGAGATAAGTCAGAGATAGACATAAAAATAAAGCCTTCTTCTTTGATACTGTAAGGGAAATTCCTCACAGTATAAAATAGAGTAAATTGAAAGCAAAGTAGATGAATGAGTGATTATGTCTTTTATAATTAAAAGGTTATTTCGCCAATTAAAAAGAGTGCAGCATCTCCTGTTAGTAAAACTCGATCACCTTTTAGCACACAGTCTATATTCCCACCGCGTTTTGAAACTTGTCTTGCTTGTAACCGTGTTTTATTGAGTTTATCCCCCCAAATCGGTGCTAATACACAATGCGATGTACCTGTAACAGGATCTTCATTTACCCCTTTTACAGGGGCAAAGAAGCGAGAAATAAAGTCAAAAGGAGCATGACCTTTGGCGGTGATAATCACACCCGGTAAAGGCAATTGTGTGATTTGAGCGAAATCAGGTTGGTAGTTAATGACTGTTTCTGGATCAGATAAAAAGCAAATATAGCGATCACGCGCTTGCCAAACTTGCTCTATTTGTAATGCTAATTTTTCTTCAAGTTCTGATTTTATATCGTTATTTAATGTCGCGGATATAGCCGGAAAATTAAGGGTAAAGAAAGGATCTTGGTAAGAAACAGTCAGCTCACCTGAAAGAGACTGAAATTTAAAGAGATCAGTAGGGGATTGTTTTATCGTTTTGAGTACAAAAGCAGTGGCTAATGTTGCATGCCCACAAAGAGGAACTTCAATTTTAGGTGTAAACCAACGAATATGATTACCCACTAAAAAAGCGGTTTCAGGTAAATTAATCTCATTAGCAAGTGTAATTAAGGTGTCATCAGGCAACCATTCTTCTAACAAAACGACAGCTGCTGGGTTTCCTGAAAAAGGTTGAGAGGAAAAAGCATTAACATAATAAATAGGAAGAACAGTCATCGCATTACCTTAGTAATCAACTATCAATAATAGAGGGTAATGAGATTAAGCGTTTTAAATATCAGGTGCAATACTTAAAAATAGCTTTCAACTTGTCGAATATAAAGCAAAAAGCCATGCCTAATGATTTAGACATGGCTTTAATAATTAACGCATTAAATTAAGCTTGAGCTTTCTCTTTACTATCTGCGCTTTGTAACAGCTTACGCACTGGAATAATTAGTGCAGCAAGAACAACTGCACAAATAACCAGAGCGATAGAAACATGAGAGAAGAAGTCAGGCATTACATCCAGTTTGTCTGGACGGATATTCCCACCCATTAAACCTGCTGCCAAATTACCTAATGCACTTGCACAGAACCATAATCCCATAACCTGACCACGCATTTTAGCTGGAGCTAAAATAGTCATTGTCGCAAGCCCAATTGGACTTAAGCATAATTCACCTAATGTCAGTAATAAAATACTGCCAATTAACCAAAGCGGTGAAACGCCTTGCCCTGTTGCAATGACACTTTCAGATGCAAACATCATGACGGTAAAGCCACCTGCTGCAAATAAAATACCAATGACAAACTTAGTCATGCTACTTAAGTTCATATTATTACGAGCCATCATTGGCCATAGCCAGCTAAATACAGGCGCAAGAATAATAATAAATAGGGCATTAACAGACTGGAACCAAACAGCAGGGATCTCAAAACCCATAAAGTTTAAGTCAGTATAGTCATTGGCAAATAAGTTAAATGATGTCGGTTTTTGTTCGAATGCAGACCAGAAAAGGGCGGCTGAAACCAATAAGAGGAAACAAACAAATAAACGAGAACGGTCACTGCTACTTAATCCAGCAAATAGGAATAAATAGATAAAATAGGCGATAACACTACCTGAAATCACATAGACCATAAAGTTAGCCACAACAACTGGGTTAAAAGGAATAACGCCAGAAATAATAAGGCCAACAATGGCTATAAGAACGACAGATAACGCTAAGATCCATTGACCGACATTACGACGAACAACCGTTGGGCGATCCCAACTTGAATCTAAACCGACTTCGCTATCAAAGCGACGCATGGTCGGTACTGCGTAAAAGCGGAAAATCAGTAGCGCAACAAGCATACCAATTCCACCGATACCAAAGCCCCAATGCCAGCCATAATCACGAACTAAGAAACCCGTGATGAGTGGTGCAATAAATGAGCCCATATTGATACCCATATAAAATAAGGAAAATCCGCCATCACGGCGAGTATCATCCCTTTTATATAAGGTTCCTACCATCACAGTGACGCAGGTTT
This sequence comes from Shigella sp. FC1967, assembly GCF_001743005.1. Lineage (NCBI taxonomy): Bacteria > Pseudomonadati > Pseudomonadota > Gammaproteobacteria > Enterobacterales > Enterobacteriaceae > Shigella > Shigella sp. FC1967. Next base: position 2,662 of record NZ_MIIZ01000779.1, read on the forward strand.
TAAATAGTCCTGTACCTAATACAATGAGTAATAAACCGATAAAGAACAGATCTTGTGACCAAAACGCTGAAAGTGCGATGGATAGATGTCCTAATGCGATAAAGATAGAGCCGTACCATACCGCTAGGCGCTGACCTAACCAGTTATCAGCCAGCCAACCTCCTGGCAGCGATGTTAAATACACACCGCCTGCGAAAATACCCACAATGGCAGATGCCTGCTCTCTGGGGATTTCCATGCCACCCTCATAAACGGTTGCCGCCATAAATAGAATTAATAATGGGCGAATACCATAGAAAGAAAAGCGTTCCCACATTTCGGTAAAGAAAAGGGAGCTTAATGGATAGGGATGGCCAAAGAAAGTTCGGCTAGATTTTGAGTGAGTAGATTGCATCTTAAATTCCCAAAAAAAACCTCTACAGGTCGTTTGCAAGTAAAAAGAACAAAATATTAGCGAATGGTTAAACAAAATTATTTCATTCTGTTATCAATTACCACTGCATTTAATTAATATATTTTTAACATACTTTTGTCAGAATTTAGCGACTAAAAAGTATATTTAATACTTTATAAACCATTTTTTTGGTGCAAAAAGTCGATAAAAATCTCATTTTTGCAATAGTTAACCTTGCAATTTTTTTGAAAAAAAGAGGACAAGAAAATTTTTAGAGACATTAACAAATAGGGGGTTAGAATATTATTAATAAACAATAATTTACAAAAAATAGAATA
>NZ_MIIZ01000780.1:0-3392 GCF_001743005.1 Shigella sp. FC1967
ATAGTGAATCATACGGAATACGTCTACATGGAATGAATGGTATTAGTGAATTAACGCCCTCAATGCGAGGGTATTGTGTATTTGCTGACATCGTACAAAATCAAATAGTGAATCATACGGAATACGTCTACATGGAATGAATGGTATTAGTGAATTAACGCCCTCAATGCGAGGGTATTGTGTATTTGCTGACATCGTACAAATAAATGCAGGTAAAAATAATGGCTGGAGAATGCCATCAAATATTACTGATGAAATGAATCCCATTATTTTCGTGCGACCGAAAAATTCAGGTACTGTCTTCTCATATAATAAAGCAAGGGGTCTAGTTGTTAGTAGTTCATGTGAAATGTATGTCGTTATATTTTGCACTAACTTTACTTTAACTCCTCCAAAATATGGCATTGTGATTTATAACGATAAAAAAGAAATTACATTTTCATCTAACTACAAACCCATGAAGCTCGGAGAGACAACGCGATTTAGTAATCGAAATGGAGCTTCGTTTTCTAAACTCAAAAAACCAATGATTATTCCAGATGCACAATTCGTTAACTGGAGAATACAGGGAAGTAATAGAGATGATGTTATCTATATGCGAACAGGATTTGGTTTTAGAAATGACGGGAATAATGTCTATTGGGATGACATATACAGTATCAGATCCGAGTACGGTGGGCCATGGGGAGCTAATGGCGGTAATGCGTTTAAAATAGAATTTGATATATACGGCATAGAACTCAGCGACTACTTCAATATTTAATTAACTCTTCGTTTATACATCTAGGAAAACATATCCATGATATACACAACAGGCACTGTTAACACAGTGTCAGGGTCTGCTATTGTCCGCGGAACTGGCACTAAATTTAAAAATAATAATCCAGCTATTAATATCGGGATGACTATTTTAATTAAATCGGGAACAACAAATATTCCCTACATGATTAAATCCGTTAATTCCGACACTGAATTAGTATTAGCACAACCCGCATTAGCCACAGCAACGAATACAACATTCTCAATTCATATTACTGAGCCAGATAATAATAGTGATGCAGCAAGAACAATGGTCGCTATTAATAGTTATGTTGAGTATTTCCTTGATGCAATGAACACATGGATGACTCAAACGGGCCAGACAAAAATTGAGATGCCAAATGGTGAGATTGTTACGCTAGATAGTATTAATAAGATGCAGGGGGATATTAGTGGAAAGTTGGATAAAATAGGCGGTGTGATTACCGGCAATTTAACAACATCAGCTAATTTATCACTAGCTAACGCTGGTGCTGATAAGGCTGTGCTGAAGCGAAATAAAGACCAGGCGGCATGGCTAGCATTTTTATCGGATAGTGGGGTTATTCGTTGGCGAGCAGGAATGAGTACAGAAGGGGATAATGATAAGTTTAAGATAGCAGGTTGGTCTAGTGGCGGTGGAACCTATGTTAATGCGCTGGATATCAGCTATGGCGGTTCTATTGTTTTAACTGAATCATCTTGCTTAATAAATGGTAAGCCAGCGATGAGAAGCGGCGATTTTGGTTGGGGAGGTTCTGAGACACCATCAACAAACATTTCAGAAGCTGAGCTTCGTGCTGTATTAATGAATAGAAATACAGTTACGCAAATTATCAGAAATGAGCAAACAACAAAGTATGGACTCGGTGGCTCACCAATTGCTTATTTTAAATCAAAGGACACTTATCAGGCTTTAGTGTCCTCTTGGAATGGTGGTTCGTGCCGAGTTGTTGCGGGTAATGCTACATCTGAATATGTTCATAATTTATGGACTGACAGAAATACAACGGTAGACAGTAACGGTTTTATTAAACGCGCATCCCCTATTATCGACATCAATTCCGATGGCTCATTCACCACTAACGACGAATCCGAAGGCGCTACGGTTACTCGAGTAGCTAAAGGTGAATATCTCATTGAAGGCGTACTGGGCTTTAACTCAGATGCAGGATGGGGAGGCGTCGATGGCGGTATTGAAATTCCACTCGATGTTAATAAACAGCCGTTGATATGGGTTAACTCTAAAGTTAACAAAGATGGCTCTATTCTCGTTAAAACGTATCACCGAACTCACCCTAATGCACCTGAGTTTGCCAATAATAAAATTGATGGTTTCAATGATGGCGACCCAATTGATATCCCTGATGGTCGTTTTATTTCCGTACGTGTACAGATGCCAGAAGGCTCAATCTATAACGTGAGAATGCATGAGATGGAAGAAGCGCAGAAAGCGGAAGAAGAGCGTAGACAAAAAGAAGAGGAAGAAAATCAGGACACCAATAAGACACCAGAAATTGATAACTGATTGATTATATAACTCGGTCGGTTCCATCGAGCATCGGCGCAACAGAGAAGCGGTTCAAATTATATTTTTTTGAATTGCTATTAATATCATGATTTTCTGTTGATTTATTGAGTTCTATATTTTCTGACATGTTGTAATTCTTTCGTCTATTTAGGCGTTGATTATCTCTAATTTATAAAGGAGATAAAATGAGCGCGCATTATAGCATAGAGGATAGCTTACACATGCAGGATCTGATGCTAGGATGTATTTATAAAGCTGAAGATAAGTGATCATAAACGATAAAATAGGAAAACATAATGCCAACAGAAAAAAGAGTATTACCTTATTTCAAATATCATCCAGACCCGATAAAGACAGAGGCTTTTATTACAGGTGATATCGTTGTATGTGATTGTTGTGGAAAGGAAACTGATATCTATTATGGTAGCCCTTTCTATTCAGTAGAAGATATTGATGCATTATGCCCTTGGTGTATTGCTGATGGTTCGGCAAGTGAAAAATTTGATGGTAACTTTCAAGATATTGAAAGCATTGAAGGCAAAGAAGTTCTCTATGACGAAGAAGGGAAGTATTGTGGTTCGATTTTACCTCCTATAGATAAAAACAAACTCGATGAATTAACAAAACGGACGCCTGGTTATCATGGCTGGCAACAAGAGCATTGGCTAATACATTGCGATGAACCTTGTGCCTTTATTGATTATGTAGAATGGGGCGATATCAAAGATAAATTAGAACAATTTGCTTCTTTAGAACAAGATATTCAAGACGTTGGTTTTGAACTTTCTGATTTATCAGAGCGTTTATGGGATGATGGTGGATGCCAAGGTTATTTATTTAAATGTTGCTGCTGTGGAAAACTACGCCTACATATTGATTTTAGTTAATAAACATTATTTAAATGATATTAAGTCTAGTTTTAGAATATAGACTTAATATTTATTTTTACAAAATATCCTATTTTGTATTGTCTCTATTAAAAATGGAAATAGTCACCACTCAAGATTTTTACGCTATAAAGCAAAAAAAATAAAAAAGAGGAGTGTTGAATATGAACATTAAA
>NZ_MIIZ01000781.1:0-3390 GCF_001743005.1 Shigella sp. FC1967
AAAAAAGCAAAAGTAATCAGACAAGAAGTTAACTAAAATAACCCCTGCCTTATGGCGGGGGTTACGCTTAATAGAAGGTATTAGTATGGTTATGCAGGTACTCAACGACAGCGCAGTGTTGCTGAATTTCACTTTAAAGTTAGCTGATGGTTCTGTTGCTGAATCTACACAAGCACATGGTAAACCCGCCCTTTTTCGTTTAGGTGATGACAGTTTATCGCCAGCTTTAGAAGCTGAATTATTGGGATTATCAATAGGGGATAAAAAAACCTTTACGCTTGCGGGTGAACATCTTTTTGGTAAATACAATCCTGACTTGATCCAATACTTTATGCCTTCTGACTTTACAGAGTCTGGTGTGCCTGAGGCGGGTACTATCATGCTATTTACAGCGATGAATGGCAGCGAAATGCCAGGCATTGTAAGAAATGTTACTGAAGACTCTGTCACCGTTGATTTTAACCATCCGTTAGCGTCAGAAGAAGTGACATTTGATATTGAAGTTGTCAGCATCAATCCTGAGGAGGAAACAACACATGCAAATATTGCTGGCTAACCCACGAGGCTTTTGTGCGGGTGTTGACCGAGCTATCAGCATTGTTGATCGCGCTCTGGAAATCTATGGCGCACCTATTTATGTTCGTCACGAAGTTGTTCATAACCGCTATGTCGTTAATGACTTACGTGAACGCGGCGCTATCTTCATTGAAGAAATTTCAGAAGTACCCGATAACGCAATTTTAATTTTCTCTGCTCATGGGGTGTCTCAAGCTATTCGTCAAGAAGCTCGTTCACGTAATTTAACAATGCTTTATGATGCAACGTGTCCATTAGTTACTAAAGTTCATATGGAAGTGGCAAGAGCGAGCCGTAAAGGCAAAGAAGCGATATTAATAGGTCATGCAGGACACCCAGAAGTTGAAGGCACAATGGGGCAATACAATAACCCTGAAGGGGGAATGTATTTAGTTGAATCGCCAGCCGATGTGTGGAAATTAAAAGTGAAAGATGAAGACAATCTTTGCTTTATGACCCAAACAACGCTTTCTGTTGATGATACATCAGAAGTGATTGACGCTTTAAATGCGCGTTTCCCCAAAATTATTGGACCTCGTAAAGATGATATCTGCTACGCAACAACCAATCGTCAAGAAGCCGCGAGAGAGCTTGCTGAAAAAGCGGATGTTGTCTTTGTTGTTGGCTCTAAGAACTCATCAAACTCTAATCGCTTAGCAGAGCTTGCTCAGCGTGCGGGTAAGCCTTCTTATCTTATCGATAGCTTTGAAGATATTGATGAGTCATGGGTCGCTAATGCAAATATTGTTGGCGTTACGGCTGGGGCTTCAGCACCAGATATTTTGGTTCAACAAGTATTAGAGCGTTTAAAAACCTTTGGTGCTGATGACGTGGTCGAATTATCAGGGCGTGAAGAAAATATTGTTTTTGAAGTGCCTAAAGAGCTTCGCCTCGATTATAAAGTTATCGAATAATCTCACTTAAATGTGATAGTGAATTTAAAAAGCAGCGAGGATAACGCTGCTTTTTTATGGATAAAGTAAAGTTAAATGAATAACCATGCTGTTCATCTCTTTTACTGATAATGACCACCGTTTTGTGTGTTTTTCTTATCTCTAACGTTAAATGCTGGCATCAAGTGGGTGACATCGCTACTCTGTAAACAATAAATAGAGATAATAAGTATTGTTAAGGAGAAATTTAGTTATGTCTGCAAAAGAACTTCGTCTTGCTGTTGTTGGTGCGGGTGGTCGTATGGGACGCCAATTAATTCAGGCAATTTCTCAACAAGAAGGAACCGTTTTAGGTGCTGCTTTTGAGCGTACTAATTCTTCATTGATTGGCGCTGATGCCGGAGAATTAGCAGGCATCGGGCATATTGGCGTTGCTATTACGGATAACTTGCTGGCTCAAGCGGGTGAATTTGATGTATTAATTGATTTTACACGCCCAGAAGGAACGCTTTCTCATATTGCATTTTGTGTAGAACAGAAAAAAGGCATGATTATTGGTACGACAGGCTTTGATGATGAAGGTAAAAAAGCGATTGAAAATGCCGCCCAAGTTATTCCTATTGTGTTTGCCGCTAACTTTAGTGTGGGTGTCAATTTAGTGCTTAAATTACTTGAAAAAGCGGCTAAAGTGATGGGATCTTACAGTGATATTGAAATTGTGGAAGCTCATCATCGTCATAAAGTTGATGCACCATCAGGTACTGCATTAGCGATGGGTGAATCCATTGCAGATGCATTAGGTCGTGATCTCAAAGCGTGTGCAGTTTATGAGCGAGTAGGGCATACAGGAGAGCGTGATCCTCAAAGCATTGGTTTTGCAACTATTCGTGCTGGTGATATTGTGGGAGAACACACAGCCATTTTTGCTGATATTGGTGAGCGAGTAGAGATAAGCCATAAGGCTTCTAGCAGAATGACCTTTGCAAATGGTGCTGTTAAGGCTTCTGTTTGGTTAAGTGATAAAAACTCTGGTCTTTATAATATGAAAGATGTTCTTTCTTTAGAGGATTTATAGTTTATAATTATTTTAATTTATTGAAAACTCACGATTATTTTTGCAATTGTGAGTTTTTTATTTTTATTTTGTTTTCTTTTGTTTTTATCTATTTTTAATTATTTTTTATTAATTATCTCTTTTTTTTTATTCGTTTTTTACCTCTCTAAATACACAAAAACCTCACTTTATTCCTTCTTTCTTCTCTTTTTTAAGTTATCTTGGTAAGCAAACGGTTAAATTTGTAAGATTGATTATGTAAATCGTTACTTGATTAATTAAATTGCTAATAAATGATATTTTTTTAAATTAAAAAGGTGTTTTTTTCTAGACATCTGCTCATTCGATCTTTAGAATGCGCCCAATTTGCCAAAAATTTGCCCAATTTTATGTTTTTGGCATTGATTTAGAGGCTTAAATCTGAATTAATATGCACTAAATGTGATTTATTATTCTCTGGAGGGCGTTTTGATTAGAAAAGCTATATTGGTTCTAGAAGATGGGACCGAATTCCACGGCAAGTCGATTGGCGCAGAAGGCGCCGCCATCGGTGAAGTCGTTTTTTAATACTTCAATGACCGGTTATCAAGAAATACTAACCGACCCTTCTTACTCCCAACAAATTGTTACTCTTACTTATCCCCACATTGGCAACACCGGCGTTAATCGTTCAGATGAAGAATCAGAAACAATCCATGCTCAAGGCTTAATTATCCGTGACTTGCCATTAGTGATGAGCAACTATCGTGCTCAAGAAACGTTATCTGATTATCTTAAACGCCATAATATCGTTGCTATTGCGGATATTGATACACGTAAGTTAACGCGTTTGTTGAGAGAAAAAGGCGCACAAAACGGTTGTATCAT
>NZ_MIIZ01000782.1:0-3356 GCF_001743005.1 Shigella sp. FC1967
ATATATTTCATTAATTAACATTCAATACATAATAGTAAAATAGTTCTATAATATTTACTTTAAATATTTAATAAAATAAACCGCCATTGATTTTTCAATCCAAGCTTAAAAGTTCAACTCCTTGCGAATCTCTTTACCACCAGCTTAAAGCAAATAGTCAGTTCATAGATAGGGTTAAATTAGTTAATTCACTGAATTTTAGGCATAAAAAAAGACATCGGTTGATGTCCATTGACTTCGAAATGGTACGCCCTACAGGATTCGAACCTGTGACCTACGGCTTAGAAGGCCGTTGCTCTATCCAACTGAGCTAAGGGCGCCTAGAAAAACTTAGACGTCAGCAAGAGTGCTGATAACGGGTGTGAATTATACGTTCAACATTCTGAGAGTCAACGCTTTTTCAACGATATCAAACTATATGGTCAAAATATGGCAAGTATTCGACTGACAGATTGCTCTTGATCTGACAAAATAGGCAAATACCGTAATTGAATAATTTGGATGTATAGATGTCAGCAAGAATTATAGATGGGAAATCGATTGCGCAGACCATCAGAAGTGAAGTGGCAGATAAAGTAAAACAGCGTATTAATGCAGGAAAACGAGCACCTGGTTTAGCTGTTATTTTAGTGGGTGATAACCCAGCATCACAGATTTATGTTGGAAGTAAACGCCGCGCTTGTGAAGAAGTTGGCTTTATTTCTCGATCTTATGATTTACCAGATACTACCAGTGAAGCAGATTTATTAAATCTGATCGACCAGCTTAACGCAGACAACACCATTGATGGTATTCTCGTTCAACTCCCTTTACCCGCCGGAATTGATAACGTTAAAGTTTTAGAACGTATTCATCCTGATAAAGATGTTGATGGCTTTCACCCTTACAATATTGGTCGCCTATGCCAACGAGCACCTAAATTACGACCTTGCACACCTCGTGGTATTGTCACACTCCTAGAGCGCTGTAATATTCCTATGAATGGATTAAATGCCGTTATTATTGGCGCATCCAATATTGTTGGTCGCCCAATGAGCCTAGAGCTATTACTTGCGGGTTGTACAACAACAGTTACTCACCGTTTTACTAAAGATCTACGTTTTCATGTTGAGCACGCAGATTTAGTCGTTGTGGCAGTAGGTAAGCCTAACTTTATTCCCGGTGAATGGATTAAACCGGGTGCAATCGTGATTGATGTCGGTATAAACCGTCTTGAAAGTGGTAAAGTTGTTGGGGATGTTGATTTTGAAGCAGCATCACAACGTGCGGGGTGGATTTCTCCCGTCCCTGGTGGTGTAGGTCCAATGACAGTCGCCACACTGATCCAAAATACTTTGCAAGCATGCGAAGAATATCACGACCCCGAAACAGGAAATAATTAATCGATGGAAATATTTCAATTAGATGGACACGACTATGTCGAGCTTTGTGATTTATTAAAACTTCAAGGTTGGACTGAAAGCGGAGCAGCAGCTAAAAGTGTCATTGCTGAAGGTTTAGTGAGTGTTGACGGTAAAGTTGAAACCCGAAAACGCTGTAAAATTGTTGCTGGAAAAGTTGTCACCTTCGGTGAGTTTTCTGTCAGCGTCAGCAAATAATCAGCAAATTAATTGATATTGAAAAAGCGTCGCTACCTCAGCCGCGCTTTTTTTCTTTTTTTTAATCCTTTTTACCTTCAATACGCTTTTTTTCTCTCTTTTTTTGTTATTTTAATTACATTTAAAAAATATAATGATATAACCATTTGAATTTAAACAAAATAATAGAATTTAATTTAATATATTTAAATAGAGAACATCATTTTAATGATTATCTATGCTTATAATTTCCTGTTGCAGTTCAGCAATTTGCACATTTTATAAAAAAATAGATAAAAAGAAGTTATATAAGTTATTATTTTATATATAGATAACACTTTTTTAACCATTACTGTAAAACTTTCAGCAACAACCCTTTTTTATTGATACTTTTTATTCATTTATTCATGTTTAAATGCATTCAAATGTGATTTGGATCTAATTTATTTCTACTTTTATTAGGCAAAAGAATTATTGTTTGTACTAAATTACAGGTTATAATTTGAAACGATTCAGCCTCGTGTTACTATTTTAGTTGTCATTTTGTGATCTTTCAGTCTTTTTCACCCTTTATCTAACAGGAGATTTTATGCTCGGCTTACCCACTCAAGGTATCTTTGTTTTTGCTAAATCACAGCAAAAATTGATGCCTGTTCTTTTATTTAAGGTAAGGAACTAGCATGAAACGCAGAGTAGCAACCATCACACTTAATCCAGCATATGATCTTGTTGGTTTAAGTCATCCAATTGAACTTGGTGAAGTTAATCGTGTTAAAACGGCGGGCTTTCATGCTGCGGGTAAAGGTATCAATGTCGCTAAAGTTTTAAAAAGCCTTGGTGTTGACGTCACTGTTGGGGGTTTTTTAGGCAAAGAAAACCAAGATGGATTCCAAAAAGAGTTTAGTGACTCCGGTATCGCTAACCGTTTTCAAATGGTTGAAGGACGTACTCGCATTAATGTCAAACTCACAGAACCCAATGGCAAAGTGACCGACTTCAATTTCTCTGGTTTTGAAATCACAAAACAAGACTGGACTCGCTTTGTTAACGACACACTAAGCTGGGCGGGTCAATTTGATATGATTTGTGTTAGTGGTAGTGTTCCTCCTAGTGTCGATCTCAATGATTTCACGGCATGGATGACACGATTACGTAGCGAATGTATGTGTTTAATCTTTGACAGTAGCCGAGAAGCTTTTGTCGCGGGATTAAAAGCCTCACCTTGGCTTGTTAAACCAAATCATCATGAATTAGAGATTTGGGCAGGTAGACCCTTACCAGAGCTTTCTGATGTTGTGCAAGCAGCACAAGCATTACGTCAACAAGGTATTGCTCATGTTGTCATTTCATTAGGCGAACAAGGGGCAATGTGGGTTAATGCATCGGGTACATGGATGGCGAAGCCCCCTAAATGTGATGTCGTAAGTACCGTCGGAGCTGGAGATTCAATGGTTGGTGGCTTAATTTATGGTTTAATGATGCGACAAACCAGTGAACATACCTTACGTCTTGCTACTGCCGTTTCTGCACTTGCTGTGAGCCAAACCAATGTGGGTATTCACGATCGCGAACAATTAGCGAAAATGATGACAGAAGTAGAATTAACGCCTCTAAAATTATAAGTAATAAATCTCAGTGGTAAATTGAATAATATTAAGTAGAATTACCACTTCTTCCATTAAATATATTAATGCTATGCCATAAATAATCTAAAATAGAATCTCTTAATTTGATTGGTATTTTTTTATTATTAAATCCATTTTTTATTTTTTTCTGTTT
>NZ_MIIZ01000783.1:0-3355 GCF_001743005.1 Shigella sp. FC1967
TAAATAATTACTTTTTGTGATTAAAAATAGAATTTAAAAAATAATCTCTATTAATCATAGTGTTAATGTTTTATTTTTCTTTTCGTCGATAATTTAAACATTTTCAGTGTGCTTATCAAATTACTGTAAATATAAATAAAGCTTCCTATATCTGGCTTGACAACGTTTTCATACCATCCGTAAACTCTATTTGTGGGGATTTGTGGGATAATGTGGTGTAAATTACAAAGCTGGGGGTAATGAGGATGTTTCGTGGAGCAACACTCGTTAATCTTGACAGCAAAGGGCGAATAACAGTTCCTTCCCGTTATCGAACAACGCTGAGTGAGATTTCTGAAGGTCAAATGGTTTGTACCATCGATCTCAATCAACCATGTTTATTACTTTATACCCTTCCTGAATGGGAAAAGATTGAGTTAAAATTAGCGGCTTTGTCCTCCATGAACCCCGCGGAACGTCGAGTTCAACGTTTGTTATTAGGTCACGCCAGCGAATGCCAAATGGATAGCGCAGGACGTCTTTTGTTAGCTAGCACGCTAAGACAGCATGCGGGGCTAACAAAAGAGGTCATGTTAGTCGGTCAATTCAATAAATTTGAATTGTGGGATGAACAGGTCTGGTACAAACAGATCGAACAAGACATTGTCGCCGAGCAAACCTCACAGGAACCGTTATCGACACGACTATTGGATTTATCACTTTAAATAATGACAACGAATAATTTTAGTCATACCAGTGTATTACTGGATGAAGCAGTGAATGGCCTGAATATTAAACCTTCAGGTATTTATATTGACGGAACATTTGGTCGCGGAGGCCACTCCCGTTTAATTTTATCGCAATTGGGTGAACAAGGTCGTTTGATTGCGATAGACAGAGATCCACAAGCTATTGCTGTTGCAAATGAAATTGATGATGCTCGATTTTCTATTGTTCATGGGCCTTTTTCAAATATTGAGCAGTATGTTAATGAGCTTGGTTTGGCCGGAAAAATTGACGGTGTATTACTGGATTTAGGTGTTTCTTCTCCTCAGCTAGATGATCCTGAACGCGGCTTCTCTTTTATGCGTGATGGGCCTCTTGATATGCGTATGGACCCTACATCAGGGCAATCAGCTGCACAATGGCTGATGACAGCCGCAGAAGACGACATTACATGGGTATTGAAAACATTTGGTGAAGAGCGTTTTGCTAAGCGTATTGCTCGCGCCATTGTTGCACGTAACAAAACAGAAGAGCCTTTGACTCGAACTAAGCAATTGGCGGATTTAATTAGCGATGCAAGCCCAGTAAAAGAGCGACATAAACACCCAGCAACGCGTAGTTTTCAGGCAATTCGTATCTATATCAATAGCGAATTAGATGAAATTGAAAAAGCATTAAAAGGTGCTGTTTCAGTGTTAGCACCTGAAGGACGTTTATCAGTCATTAGTTTCCATTCGTTGGAAGATCGATTGGTGAAGCGTTTTATTCGAGATGAGAGCAAGGGACCTGTTGTTCCCGCAGGTATTCCTCTCACACAAGCGCAGATAAAAGAGTTAGGAAGTGCTCGCTTATCAAGTATTCACAAGATGAAACCGACAGGCGTAGAAGTTGAAGAAAACCCACGGGCACGGAGCTCCGTATTGCGTGTAGCACAACGTATTGAGGAATAAATGTCTACTGAACGACACTCATTACCGGGAGTTATTGGGCAGGATCTACTGCGTCATGGCAAATTATCAGTATGTTTACTGGTTGCAGTGATTATTTCTGCAGTGTATGTCGTGACGACAGCACATAAAACTCGTTTATTGACAGCAGAGAAAGAGCGTTTAGTGCTGGAGAAAAACGTATTAGAGATCGAATGGCGCAATCTCATTCTTGAAGAAAACGCGCTGGCAGACCATAGCCGAGTAGAGCGTTTTTCAAGTGATAGTTTGGGGATGATCCATGTTGACCCAACCAAAGAGAACATCGTGGTTACTAAATAATTAAGGCAAGTATGAAATTTTCACGTTCGGCAAAAGCGAAAGCAAAGACAAAGTCAAATGCCAAACTACGCAAGCCTGAAGAAAAAACAGGATTTGTGAGTTGGCGTTTTGCGTTGCTTTGCGGTGGTATTGGTATCGCTTTAGCCGCGCTATTAATCCGCGTTGCCTATTTACAGGTTATTAATCCCGATCCCCTTATTCGTGAAGGGGATATGCGTTCTCTACGTGTGCAAAAAGTACCAACCGCAAGAGGCATGATCAGCGATAGAATGGGAAGACCTCTCGCCGTTAGCGTGCCTGTTTTTGCCATTTGGGCAGATCCTAAAGTTGTATTAGATGCTAATCCCGATATGACGGACTCTCGTTGGTTAGCACTTGCTGATGCACTGAAAATGCCAGTGAATCAAATTGAGCAAAAGATTGTCGCAACGCCTTCTGCTCGTTTTATCTATTTGGCTCGCCAAGTGAATCCTGAGATTAGTGATTATATTAGTAAACTCAAAATCACTGGGATTAATATGCGCCAAGAATCAAAACGCTATTACCCATCAGGTGAAGTAACCGCTCACATCATTGGTGTAACAAATATTGATGGTGATGGTATTGAGGGTGTTGAAAAAAGCTTTAATCAGTGGCTGACAGGTGCCCCTGGAGAGCGCGTTGTTCGTAAAGATGGTTTTAACCGTGTTATCGAGAATATCGCTCAAACAGACAGTCAAGCAGCTCACAACTTGATGTTAAGTATTGATGAGCGTTTACAATCTGTGGTGTATCGCGAATTGACCAATGCGGTTATTAAAAATAAAGCTGAATCGGGAACAGCAATTTTAGTTGATGTCAATACAGGTGAAGTGCTGGCAATGGCAAATAGTCCATCGTATAACCCCAATAATTTAGCGGGTACACCTAAAGATGCGATGCGTAATCGTGCTATTACCGATATTTTTGAACCGGGTTCTACTGTTAAACCCATGGTTGTGATGAGTGCACTTCACAATCATATTATTCAAGAAAATAGTGTTATTAATACTGTTCCTTATCGTATTAACGGCCATCAAATCAAAGATGTAGGACGATATAATGAGCTGTCGATAACAGGAATATTACAGAAATCGAGTAACGTTGGTGTTTCACGACTAGCGTTAGCGATGCCTGCATCTGAACTTGTGGATGTCTATTCACGTTTTGGATTCGGGAAACCAACTAACTTGGGGCTAGTTGGTGAAAGTAGTGGCATATTTCCAATAAAAAAAACAACGGTGGTCCGATCTTGAAAGGGCCACCTTCTCATTCGGATATGGGCTAATGGTAACACCGTTACAGTTAGCGCGTGTCTACGCAACAATTGGTAGTTTTGGTATTTACCGACCTCTTTCTATTAC
>NZ_MIIZ01000784.1:0-3339 GCF_001743005.1 Shigella sp. FC1967
AGTAGAGTCTATAACCCATTTTTCTTGAGATAGTATCTTATATACGTATGTTTTTTTATCAAAAAAACGTTCAGTCGAGTAAAAATATGATTGGTTTATTTAGGTAGAACAATAAGTTATTAACCTATTGATTTTATTTATAGTTCTGGCTATTTAATTGCTTTTGTTTTGTGGGTTGTTTAACTAATCAATTATTGGCATTCTACATCCACCAACTAAGGGACTGTTTGGTGACCGATAAAATGTAGAGTAATCAAGGACACAGGAAATAGGATATTTCCATTAATGTGGATACGGATTTAATCACAAGGATAGATAAAGACGGTCTTGCTTGGACGCATGTGTTGTACAGACAACTATTTTTCTTGTCTAAAAGGAGTTTCGGCTCCTTTTATTTTTTATTTGTTTTCTGCTATTCCATCCCAATGTTATCCTTATTCGTAAGTTTTATATAAGGGATAAATGATGACATTAGAACAACGCATTTTAGCGAAATTGCTCTTGATTGAAGAAGAGATGAAGAACATTGAGCTATGGCAATTAGAATCTCCTACTGAACAAGCATTTGAAAGTGTTGAGCCTTTCTGTATTGATACAATGAGTGCTCATGAATGGTTACAGTGGGTATTAATTCCACGATTGTCATCAATGATTGAAAATGAGATGCCATTACCTAATACATTTGCAATCGCACCTTATTATGAAGAAGCATTTAAAGAAGATAAGTGCCGAGATGTGACTGATTTACTCAATCATTTGCGTGAACTTGACGCAATGTTTAAATCATAAGGTCAATAATGCTAGATATTATTTATCAAGATGAGCATCTTGTTGCGGTGAACAAACCTGCGGGTTGGCTTGTTCACCGCAGTTGGTTAGATAGACATGAAACCGTGTTTGTCATGCAAACACTAAGAGATCAAATAGGGCAACATGTTTTCCCTGTGCATCGTCTAGATAGACCCACATCAGGTGTTCTAGTCATGGCGCTTTCTTCGGATGTTGCTAGGGCGCTAGCTCAATCTTTTGAACAACATAAAACCGAAAAAATTTATCATGCTGTTGTTCGAGGATACGTTGAAGAAGCATTTGTTATTGATAGTCCTTTAGTCGAGGAACACGACAAAATTGCAGATAAATTTGCAACTCAACCTCCCAAAATTCAAGATTGTGTAACGCACTGCCAGCCATTAGGGACTGTTGAAAAAGAGGTGGCTATTGGGCGTTATCCTACATCTCGATTTAGTTTATTAGAACTACGTCCTGAGACGGGGCGCAAGCATCAATTACGTCGTCATATGTCTCATATTCGACACCCCATTATTGGTGATACCGCTCATGGTGATTTACGTCAAAACCGTGGTGTCGTAAATCATTTTCAATCTCATCGCTTGATGTTACATGCAAGTCATCTAAACTTAATTCATCCAATCACATTGCAACCGCTTAACTTAACAGCTAAATGGGATCTGCCTTGGCAACACCTTATTAATCAATTTGGTTGGCGTGGTTTAAGAGCTGAATTAGAGCAGCATGGTGAAGATTTAGCCCACCATTTTTAATTCCTTTCTTATTTCAATATTGCTTTCAATACGTGACTATCAAGATTTTTTTACTTAGGTCTTGATAGTTTGCGCAAATTTATAATCTAATATAACTATTTGTAAAATATATAATTCTATTAATTGATCTGATCACATGTTTGAAACGTGACAGCAATCATGTATTCATTAAGCGATTTATTTTATGATGTAAAATAAATAAGGCTTATCATTAGATAAGTTTATGAAATAAACCCACGCTACTTTAAATAAATAAAGACTTACAACATATAAAAACCCACATTCCGGGAGTCTGTTTGATGTTTAAAAACCTATTTGTTGTTTTACAAAAAATCGGAAAATCCTTGATGTTACCGGTATCTGTACTGCCTATTGCCGGTATTTTATTAGGGGTTGGTTCCGCTGATCTTTCATGGATCCCTTCCTCTGTTTCTCAAGTTATGGCAGAAGCAGGCGGTTCGGTTTTCTCTAATATGCCACTTATTTTTGCTATTGGTGTTGCTTTAGGTTTTACCAATAATGACGGGGTATCAGCACTGGCCTCTGTTGTGGCTTATGGCATTATGTCAAAAACTATGCTGGTAGTGGCACCTTGGGTATTAGGTTTATCACCTGATAGTGTTGAAATACAACGTTTAACTGATACTGGGGTACTCGGTGGGATCATTGCGGGTATTATTGCCGCATCAATGTTTAACCGCTTTTATCGTATTAAACTTCCTGAATATTTAGGTTTCTTTGCAGGTAAACGCTTTGTCCCTATTATTTCTGGTTTGATTGCGATTTTTGTGGGTATTCTTCTATCCTTTATTTGGCCACCTATCGGTACAGCTATCCAGCGTTTTTCTGAGTGGGCTGCGTATCAAAACCCTGCTGTTGCTTTTGGTATTTATGGTGTTGTAGAGCGTGCGTTAGTCCCATTTGGTTTACATCATATTTGGAACGTGCCGTTCCAAATGCAAGTGGGTGAATATGTAAATAGCGCAGGACAAGTATTCCACGGTGATATTCCACGCTATATGGCAGGTGATCCAACTGCTGGGATGTTATCTGGTGGCTTCTTATTTAAAATGTTCGGCTTACCTGCGGCTGCCATCGCTATTTGGCATACAGCACGTCCTGAGAATCGTGTAAAAGTGGGAGGCATCATGATTTCTGCAGCATTGACTGCCTTCTTAACAGGGATCACTGAACCTATCGAATTCTCATTTATGTTTGTCGCACCTATTCTTTATGTTATTCATGCTATTTTAGCGGGTTTAGCATTTGTTATTTGTATCTTGTTAGGTATGCGTGATGGAACAAGTTTCTCTCATGGTTTAATTGACTTTATCGTATTGAGTGGTAACAGCAGTAAACTGTATCTATTCCCAATTATTGGAATACTTTATGCGATAACTTATTATTCTATTTTCCGTTTCTTAATTGTGAAGCTAAACCTAAAAACGCCAGGCCGAGAAGTAGAAGATAAAAACGCGAAACAAGCTGATAAAAGTGCAATGGGACAATCTTTAGTCGCTGCGTTTGGTGGTAAAGATAATATTAGTAGCTTAGATGCTTGTATTACTCGTTTACGTATTGGCGTTAAAGAAATTGAAAAAAGTCGATAGAGATGAACTGAAAAAGACTCGGTGCCGCGGGTGTTGTGGTTGTTGGTTCAGGTATTCAAGCGATTTTTGGTCCTAAATCAGATAAACTTAAAAAACAGAGATGGATGAATATATTCGGTCTTTGAATTCTGGTGAGTGATAAATAATAGCCTTTAATTAAAAAAACA
>NZ_MIIZ01000785.1:0-3336 GCF_001743005.1 Shigella sp. FC1967
ATATGACTATATGTTGCAGCTGGTCGTTAAAGATATGGAAGATTTTCATAATGTTTCAATGATGAAAATACGCGCAATTGGCAATATCAAAGAGATGAACACCAGTTTTAGTATTCGAGAAATAAAACCTTTTAAAGGATTTCCTATTAAATAAATACCCATTAGAAAATCAGCAATAAAAAAGGCATAGTAAATAAACTATGCCTTTTCTTGTTAAGTGAGAAAGATTATTTCTCAGCTAAACCTAGACGTTTTTCAAGGTAGTGAATGTTTGTACCACCTTTTTGGAAACTTTCATCATTCATAATGAACTGGTGCAGTTCAATATTGGTTTTAATGCCATCAATGATAAGTTCTGCCAACGCATTTTTCATTCGAGAGATCGCAATTTCGCGTGTTTCACCGTAAGTGATCAATTTACCAATCATTGAATCATAGTGAGGTGGAACAGTATAACCTGCGTAAATATGTGATTCCCAACGTACGCCAAATCCACCAGGTGAGTGGAAACGAGTAATAGTCCCTGGGCTTGGCATGAAGGTTTTTGGATCTTCTGCGTTGATACGACATTCAATGGCATGACCATGAACGTTAATTTGATCTTGCGTTACGGATAAAGGTAAGCCAGATGCAATACGTAACTGTTCTTTGATTAAGTCAATGCCTGTGATCATCTCTGTTACTGGATGTTCAACCTGAATACGGGTATTCATCTCAATAAAGTAGAATTCACCATTTTCATACAGGAATTCGAATGTACCTGCGCCACGATAGCCGATTTCAATACAGGCGTTCGCACAGCGTTCGCCGATATTTTTACGGATTTCAGGGGTAATACCCGGAGCCGGTGCTTCTTCAACCACTTTTTGGTGACGACGTTGCATTGAGCAATCACGTTCAGCCAAATAGATTGCATTACCCTGACCATCAGCCATAACTTGAATTTCAACATGGCGTGGGTTTTCAAGGTATTTTTCCATGTATACCATGTCGTTGCTAAATGCCGCTTTGGCTTCCGCACGCGTCATTGTAATGGATTGTTCTAGATCTTTTTCAGAACGAACAACCCGCATACCGCGACCACCACCGCCACCAGAGGCTTTGATGATAACTGGGTAGCCAATACGTTTAGCAATTTCAATATTTTTCGCAGTATCGTTACCTAAAGGACCGTCTGATCCTGGCACACAAGGAACACCCGCTTTTTTCATCGCTTCAATAGCAGAAACTTTATCACCCATTAGGCGGATGGTTTCAGCTTTGGGGCCGATAAAAATAAAGCCTGAGCGTTCAACTTGCTCTGCGAAATCAGCATTTTCAGACAGGAAACCGTATCCTGGATGAATGGCTTGTGCGCCACTGATCTCAGCCGCTGCAATAATTGCAGGGATATTTAGGTAACTTTTTGCTGAAGCAGCGGGACCAATACAGATAGTCTCGTCTGCCAGCAGAACGTGCTTTAAATCACGGTCTGCCGTGGAGTGGACGGCAACTGCTTTTATCCCAAGCTCTTTACATGCTCTTAGGATACGCAGTGCTATCTCACCACGGTTGGCAATGAGGATTTTTTCTAGCATGGACCTGCCTCGTTATTCGATAACAAAGAGTGGAGCGTCAAACTCAACGTTGTCGCCATCTTGGCAAAGGATAGATTTAACAACACCCGCTTTGTCAGATTCAATCTGGTTCATCATTTTCATTGCTTCAACGATGCACAGAGTATCGCCTACATTGACTTGCTGACCGACTTCAACAAATTTCTTAGCTTCAGGGCTTGGTGAGCGGTAGAACGTTCCGACCATTGGTGAACGAACAACATGACCGCTGATTTCTTGCGTTGGTGTAGCCGCTGGTGTTTCTGGCGCTACGGGCGCAACTGCATTGGCTAATGCAGGTTGAGGAGCCGCTGGTGCCGCAAAATATTGCTGAGGAGCCATTTGACCCTGAAGGCCAGAGTTACGACTAATACGTACTGACTCTTCACCTTCAGAGATTTCCAGTTCAGAAATGCCAGACTCTTCGACTAGCTCGATCAGTTTTTTTAATTTTACGAATATCCATGAGTTGATTCCGTACTCTTTTTGATGTTTTTTTATTAAGACAAGCGGCTGACCGCTGCCTGTAAAGCAAATCGATAACCTTCTGCACCTAATCCACAGATTACGCCTGTTGCGATATCGGAGAGATATGAATGGTGGCGGAAAGGCTCCCGACTGTAGACATTGGATAGGTGAATTTCAATAAATGGAATATTCACCCCTAATAATGCATCACGCAGTGCAACACTGGTATGCGTGAAAGCTGCAGGATTGATTAATATATAATCGACATTACCCCGAGCTGCATGAATTTTATTTATCAGCTCAAATTCAGCGTTAGACTGAAAATGACTGAGTTTCACATTTAATGCCTGAGCATCTGCTGACAAACTTTGAACGATATCATCCAGAGTTAAGTGTCCGTAGGTTTCCGGCTCTCTTGTTCCAAGCAGGTTTAAATTCGGACCATTCAGGAGCAAAATATGAAAATTTTCCGACATTATGCTTCTATCTCCGTCAATTCGTCAACGAAATGACAAAATAACCTGTGCTTTTCGTTTTGTCATCTTTTATTGTATCCAATGCGACGATACATATCACAAAGTCCGACATTATAGACATTTCACAGAAGATAACAGCAAAATACTGGTCTAATCAGGGAATGAAGGGTTTATTTTGATGAAAAGTTAAAAGTGTTTACAAGATTGTAAACGCGAGAAAGCAAAATAAATAAGTGACTAAAAAACCATCATAACATCACGTTATTTATTGATGTCATTGGAAATCTGAACTTCTTTGAGGTCAGTCATCAATATATATTACAAATGTGATCTACATCACAATTTTCTATCTATATCACCTACAATAAAGCTTACTCTGGCATTAAATAAGGTGAATTAATGCCAGAAATAAGCAGATAAAACTCAAGAATTAGCGAAAAGCCCGCAGGGCTTTAAAGATCAATCAGGCGTTGACTGGCTCTGAACGTAGGCTCTGAGTGTTTCAATCGTTGCCCCTCCGGAGCTACAGACAAAGTACGACCTTGACCACAAAAGCCTCGTTTTACTTTGCGTCCGTAAATGTGTGTTTTGCTGGCGCAGCAGGCGCGACGATACTGATTTCAGATTGTTGACCATCACACTGACCGCCAGTTTTGGCGGGTAAGCAACCAGCAGATGCACATGGTCAGGCTCTCCGTCCATCTCAATAATTTCGCATTCAAGTTTTGCCGCAGCGGAGTCAAATGCATCACGCAGTTGAGCGATCATCTGTCCGTCAAATAGCTTACGTCGATACT
>NZ_MIIZ01000786.1:0-3320 GCF_001743005.1 Shigella sp. FC1967
TAACTATTTTTTAATTAGTTATGGATGCTTGAATAAAACAAAAATCACTATATTAAACATCCAGAGGTAATATGTTACTGCATACCATCTTATCAGCACTGGGACCGATTATATTAGGGCTTTTAGTTGGATGGCTCTCCGGTAAATATGGGTTTATTAAAAGAGAGTATTCACAAGCCTTTGCTGATTTTGTCGTTAAAATTGCACTACCGTTTTCACTCTTTTTAGCGGCAACCCAAGCTTCTCCTTCGGTTTTCTTTAATATCGATTATCTATTAGCGCTAGCGGTAGGATTACTTGTTTCTTATCTCATTGGTTTTTTAGGTGGCAAGTTTATTTTCAAACATGATAAAAAGAATTCTGCAATGCAGGCGTTGTCGGTTTCATTTCCTGATATGGCTTATTGTGGACCACCGGTATTACTAGCAACAGTCGGTTCATCAGGTTTGATTGCTATGGTCGTGGGGAATTTGATCTACACAGTGATTATTTTACCTTTTACGATGATGATGATTAGTGGCGCCAAACAAGGGAAAAGTATTTTCCAGTCATTGCTTAATGCTATATCTCAGCCATTAGTTTTCCTACCTATCTTCGGGGCTATACTTGCTATTTTTGGCGTTAAACTTCCAGAGATTTTACAAAACTCAGTTAATGAAATAGGGAAAACATCGGGGGGAGTGGCATTATTTTTCTTAGGACTATTAATTTCAGGCCTTAAACTTAAAGTTAATACTGAAATTGTTTTTAATGTGATAATAAAAAATGTTGTGCAAGGAGCATTAATTCTAGGAACGGGGTTTGCACTTGGATTAGAGACTGAGTTATTAAAAGCGGTATTTCTAATTGGTGTCTTACCTACCGCAACAGCAGTGCCTGCCTTAGCTATTACAAATAAGGCTTATACCGATATGGCAACAGGTACCGTATTATTAAGTACGTTGTGTTCATTACTTTCTATTATTGGTGGTATTTCTATTGTAGAAATGATGTAAGTTTTCTAAGTGTATTTATCTGAGAAAATATTATTTATAATAGCAACACGAATAAAAAAAACAGACCATAACAACAGGTCTGTTTTTTTTAATAAATACGATGACTAAGGCGTATCTAATTTTAATATTTTAGCTGTTGATGCACGAATATTTCGACAAGCATCCTCATCAACTTTAAGATCAATACCATAAGTTGGAATAATCGTTTTAAGACGATCTTCCCAACCATCACTTTCAAGCTGCTCTTTAAAACAAGACTTAATGATATTGATAGCAATAAATGCCGCTGTAGAAGCACCTGGTGACGCCCCTAATAATACTGAGAATGATTTATCTGCACTGCTAATTAACTCAGTACCAAATTCTAACACGCCATGATGCTTAGCTTCAGGCTTAATGATCTGAACCCGTTGTCCAGCTACCGCTTCTTGCCAATCTTCA
Organism: Shigella sp. FC1967; assembly: GCF_001743005.1. Lineage (NCBI taxonomy): Bacteria > Pseudomonadati > Pseudomonadota > Gammaproteobacteria > Enterobacterales > Enterobacteriaceae > Shigella > Shigella sp. FC1967. The sequence continues at coordinate 1,437 of NZ_MIIZ01000786.1, forward strand.
TGCTGTGCCTGAGGATAAAATTGTTTGAGCATTTCAAATTGATGTGCAGAAGTTTGTAAGACTTGACCAATTAAATATTCAGTCAATGACCAGTTATCTTTTGCTACATCAAGCATCGGTTCTATATTACTTAATCGAATTGACTCAAATAAATCTAAATATGAACCCTGTTTTAAAAATTTACTCGAAAATCCAGCATAAGGACCAAAGAGTAAAGAGCGTTTACCTGCAATAATACGTGTATCAAGGTGTGGTACAGACATAGGCGGTGAACCTACATCCGCTTTCCCATAAACTTTAGCATGATGGCGATTAGAAATTTTATCTTCATCACAGCGCAACCAAATACCACTAACAGGGAACCCCCCGTAACCTTTACCTTCTGGAATACCTGATTTTTGTAATAAATCGATGGCACGGCCACCTGCACCAACGAACACATATTTGGCTGAAATTAGGTATTTATCATGAGTGGTGAGATCTTTAACTTCAATATTCCAACCACCAGCTTCATTTCTCTTGATATCGATAACATCATGTTTATAGTGCAACTCAAAATTGTCTTGTTGAGAAAGTTGCTTAACTAATAAATGTGTTAATGCACCATAATCGACATCAGTGCCAGTAGCAACACGAGTCACTGCAAGTTGTTGATTGGGATCTCGCCCTTCCATTATTAATGGTGCCCAATCTTCAATTTGTTTTTTATCTTCACTGTATTCCATATTTTCATAACAGTGATTAGCAGACATTTGGCGATAACGTTGATGAAGAAATTTAACGTTATCAGCACCCCAAACAAAACTCATATGTGGGCAAGCATGAATAAAATCTCGCGGGTCAGTAATTTTTCCTTTTGTTACTAAATAAGACCATAACTGACGAGATAAATCGAATTCTGTATTAACTTCTAATGCTTTGCTGATATTGACAGTTCCATCAGGATTTGGTGGCGTATAATTTAGTTCACAGTTAGCGGCATGTCCTGTTCCTGCATTATTCCATGAATTAGAGCTCTCTTGGCCACAATCATTTAGTCTTTCGAACATTGCGATTTTTAAACTAGGTTCAAGCTCTTTAAGTAGTGTACCGAGCGTCGCACTCATAATACCAGCGCCAATTAATGCGACATCAACCTGCTCACTAATAGATTTATTCATAACAATCCCTCAATTAGTTGGTTATTTTGCCAGCCTTAAAACATAATCCTGCATCTTCTTTATAGACAACATAAGCACGACGCCAAGGCTCATTATCTAAAAAGACGCCATTTATGACCTGTACCACTGTTATCTTGTGCTAATAACACATCACCAGGCTTAATAATGAAAGTAGAACCATCTTTTGTTTCAAACTCTAATGTTCCTGATAAGGTAATAACATAACGAGGAACGGGATCTTGATGCCAATCATATGAACCACCAGAAGTTGTTTCCCGAAACGATAATTCTGAAACATTGATAGGCAAACTTTCCCTATCGCCTTGAGAGCTATTTTGAAATTCGATAACACCTTCTTCAAATAACGAATTACCATCTTCTCCAGTCCATAAGCGAACACATCGGATCATATTTTCAAACTCCTTTAATCATTTAATACTTAAACCTTTATAATTATTTAGTATAGATAATGTTTTTTACTTTTTTCCCAAAAATTGGCGTTATAATTACGTATTTTCAATTATTTAAAAGTATAGCAGTAATTAAATTATATAATTGATGGTTAGATCATTATTAATAGGTTGAACGGGAAAAACATAATATTTCTTTCAATCAATATTTTACTCACTTTTTTATATTCATCATTTTTTTGAGCATCTTACTTTTTTCCATTCTATTTTTTAAGTCATTATACAAATTAAGATTTTTTATATTTTGATAAAAG
>NZ_MIIZ01000787.1:0-18436 GCF_001743005.1 Shigella sp. FC1967
CCAATAAAAAAAATAAAAAAAAATAAATTTTGCCAATTTTTTAGGGATATTTTAAGGTAAAAAAAAAGACGTAACTTACCGAGAGATAACAACTTTGTGTAGTTATCCACTATTCCTGTGGATAACCTTGTGTATTACCATTATAAAAATACGCTGAATAGAGAGAATACAAGGCATTGCTAAAGATTGGCGCTATTCTCAACTTTTATTTTTAATTCTTATATATCAACTAATTAAATAAAATCAATAGAGCCAGTGGTGTCAGTGTGTCTCTTTGAATAATTAACAAAAAAGGGGGTTGCTTTTTGAAAAAAATGCAGTTCCAAAACTGGGGATAACTTATGCTAATTATTCAGGCAAATTTTATGAGATAGAGATTGAAGCTGGATTTTTATCCAGTATCATAAGGAGTGTCAGCGAGGAGAAGAAAATATGAGCAAAGATTTCAAACTGCATTCTGAATTTAAACCGGGTGGTGATCAACCTGCGGCTATTGCCTCACTCTGTGAAGGATTAGATGATGGTCTTGCTCATCAAACTCTTTTAGGGGTAACTGGATCAGGTAAAACCTTTACGATTGCCAATGTGATTGCCAATCTAAATCGTCCGACGATGGTATTGGCGCCAAATAAAACATTGGCAGCACAGCTTTATAGTGAGATGAAAGAATTCTTTCCTGAAAATGCAGTGGAATACTTTGTTTCTTATTATGATTATTATCAGCCTGAAGCGTATGTTCCAAGTTCTGATACCTTTATTGAAAAAGATGCTTCTGTTAACGAACATATTGAACAGATGCGTTTATCTGCGACTAAAGCTTTGCTAGAGCGTAAAGACGTTATTGTTGTGTCATCGGTTTCTGCTATCTACGGTTTAGGGGATCCTGATAGTTACTTAAAAATGATGTTGCATCTGACAAACGGCATGATAATCGACCAACGTGCCATTTTACGTCGCCTTGCTGATCTACAATATACTCGCAATGATCAAGCCTTTCAGCGGGGGACATTTCGTGTACGTGGTGAAGTGATTGATATCTTCCCTGCCGAATCTGATGATTACGCATTACGTGTTGAGTTATTTGATGAAGAAGTCGAACGCCTTTCACTGTTTGACCCTTTAACAGGACAAATTCATTACAATGTACCTCGTTTTACTGTTTATCCTAAAACGCACTACGTCACCCCTCGTGAGCGTATTCTTGAGGCGATGGAAGAGATCAAAAAGGAACTTGCGGATAGGCGCAAAGTTCTTTTAGCTAACGATAAACTTGTTGAAGAGCAACGTGTGACACAGCGTACTCAGTTTGATCTTGAAATGATGAATGAATTGGGATATTGCTCTGGTATCGAAAACTATTCACGTTATTTATCAGGTAGAGGTCCCGGTGAGCCACCCCCAACCTTATTTGATTATCTTCCCGCTAACGGTTTATTAGTGATTGATGAATCACACGTTACTATTCCTCAAATTGGTGGAATGTATAAAGGAGACCGTTCCCGTAAAGAAACCTTAGTTGAATACGGCTTCCGTTTACCTTCCGCGCTTGATAACCGTCCATTACGTTTTGAAGAGTTTGAGGCGTTAGCACCACAAACGATTTATGTTTCAGCAACACCGGGTAAATATGAACTTGAGAAATCAGGTCATGAAATTGTTGAGCAAGTTGTCAGGCCAACAGGTTTACTTGATCCCATTGTTGAAGTACGTCCTGTTGCCACACAAGTTGATGATTTGCTTTCTGAAATCCGTATTCGTGCAGCAAAAAATGAACGTGTATTGGTGACAACACTAACAAAACGAATGGCTGAAGACTTAACAGAATATCTTGAAGAGCATGGTGAGCGGGTTCGTTATTTACACTCTGATATTGATACTGTTGAACGTGTCGAAATTATTCGTGATTTGCGCCTAGGTGAGTTTGATGTATTAGTCGGCATCAACTTACTTCGAGAAGGTTTGGATATGCCAGAGGTCTCTTTGGTCGCGATTTTAGATGCTGATAAAGAGGGCTTCTTACGTTCAGAGCGCTCATTGATTCAGACGATTGGTCGTGCAGCTCGTAACCTTGAAGGTAAAGCGATTTTATATGGTGATAAAATTACCGATTCAATGGCGAAAGCGATAAGTGAAACTGAACGTCGTCGCGAGAAACAGCAACAGTTTAACCTTGATCATGGTATTGTGCCTAAAGGATTAAATAAAAAAAGTGGGTGATATTCTTAAGATTGGTCAACCTACGCAAGGGCGCAATAAGAAAGGGCATAAAGCAACAGATATTCATGAAAATTATCCGTTGTTATCAACGGCTGAATTGGAAAAAGAGATCCAACGTTTAGAAGCCGAGATGTATCAATATGCAAAAGATCTAGAATTTGAGAAAGCAGCGAGTACTCGCGATAAGTTGCAAGCATTACGCGCTCAATTTATTGCTAACTCTTAATTAGCGAATTAAGTTCACAAACCGCTAAAGGGATATCCGTATTTTTACAGGGATTATCCCTTTTTACCGTCTATCTTCCATTTTTTGCCTTGTTTGATATTCCCTTAATGGCGTTCAACTGTTTAAATACCACCACAAACAAAGCGTCAATTAGTTACAAAGATAAATAGTTACAAAGATAAAAAGACATTAAGGACAGTGAATGAGTGGTTATGTTTATGCAGGGTTTCCTAGCTCTGCTGGGGTAATTCTTGGTGTTATTCTTCTTATTATGCTTTTTAAATGGTTACGTAAATTTGCTGTACAAGATAGTGAGCTACAAAAACCATCAACAGTAGGGCAGGAGCCTATTTTATCTGAAGCAGAAAATACCTCGGGTCAATTGTTGCCCAACGAATGGGGGTTATATGTAGCAGCTCCTTACGCGGTAATGAATGAATGGGCTTATAACGAATACGCTCAAGGTAAAGATGATGGTGGATTATCTGCGGGTTGGGGAATTAACGACCGTTGGGATTTAGTCTATCAATTATTTTGGTTGCTCACTCAAGGCCACACTAATGATTTTTATCAACTACGTGACCAGATTTTGGATGGCAAAGAAGACGATGTTCAGTCATTAAAAAATGATATTTTACTTTCAGAATTAACGGAACACGATAAAAATGAGCGTTTATGGCAAATCGATATGATGAGCACAAATCGCATGAATATCCAAAATGTGAAATACCTTATTTGGGATCTCTGCCGTTTTAATAAGCTCTGTTTAGAAGGTTGCCAGCAAGGTTATATTACTCAACAAGAAGCCCAAACATGGTCACTGATGAGCGCATCAATGTTGCGTCGGATCTATGATGGTTGGGAAGATATGTGGAGAAACTTTATTGCAGCTCGTTGGTTTTGGGCAAGTGGCGATCAAGATTGGGTATCTTCTCATCAAGCGTTTACGGATGTTATACAAAATATTCTGAATGCAGAAGATACGCTGGCAACAGAAGAGAATTGGATCATGGAGTTACCTCCATTAGATTTAATGTCATTCTCTCGTACTGTGGCAGGTCTTGGTCTGATGAAAAATGATGTACCAATGACTCTTGACGAAATTGAAGAAGTGATTAGCCAGCGTATAACATTAAAGCAGCTTAATAGCTAATAACACGTTGGAAACCAATCGTGATATTGTGTTTTTATCGACAAAAACCGCACTTGCTATTTATTGCAGATGCGGTTTTTTTCTGAAAGCAGATAAGTTAAATACTATTTGATCGCTTGAGGTGATGCATTACGTTGCCCTAATCGTTGTAACGTTAACTCAATCGCTTTGCTTAATAGATGACGGTCGTGACGATAAGGAATATCTTTGGCTTCCAGTTGAGTTTGTACAATTAATCGACCTTTCATCGATTCATATTGTGTTTCAGGGCTAATAATCACGGCATCTATTGTTTGTAAACCAATATAATTCTCCATCATGGCGATTTTATCAGACATCGTCATGCTGGCAGCAGCAGGACTTAACTCTTTACCTAAGTTACCAATATAAATTGTTGTTGCACTGCTACGGCGCAATGCTTGTGCAAGCTCTGGCAGTAATAATAAAGGCATTAAACTGGTAAAAAAGCTACCTGGGCCAATTAAGATCAAATCTGCTTGTTCAATCGCTTCAATAGCTTCTCGTGTAGTCGGTACTTTAGGATAGAGATCAAGCTTTTGGGGGATCTTAGGTAAAATATCAACATTGACCTCACCATAAATCTCATTTCCTTGATCGTCTATCGCCATAAGATCAACGGCTTGTTCTGACATGGGAATAAGGTGAGCATTCACTCTTAATAACCCACGGATAAGATTAATGGCTTCTAAGGGGCGAACACTTAAGTTATCAAGTGCTTTAAGCATTAGATTACCTAAATTATGTCCTGCCAGCTCGCCTGTACCAGAAAAACGGTATTCAAACATTGCAGAAGCAACAGAAGGTTCAGTAATTAACTGATTAATACAATTGCGCATATCTCCCCACGCAATGCCACCTTCTTCTTGGCGAATACGGCCAGTAGAACCGCCATTGTCTGTTGTTGTAACGATACCAGTAAGACGAGAGCCTAAGTAGGAGAGTGCTGAAAGCACACGTCCAAGGCCATGACCACCACCAAGGGCAACAACACGATCTAAATCACTTAGCGTGCGATTTCGCATATTTGTTCTACTCATCTTTAAAAATTTGCCGCTAATTTATCACAATTAAATTTTAAGCCTATGATCACGACGTGATTTCATCACATTCCTAGTTTAGTTTTACTTTTAATAGCTTGATTTTTAATCAGCAAAGGTGTTTTTACTTAAGTTATTGGAGTGATTAAAGTGTCGTAAGTCGTTGTATTGTAAATTATATAGCGAAAACAGTATTCGCTTTTTGAAAGATTAGCAGGTAGAATCCACAATAAATATATAGGTATTAGAAACCTGTGATAAACAGGTAAAGATTAACTCCTAGCCTTAACGTCTAAGTCTTGTGTTTATAAGATATGATGTTCTGGCCGTGACGAAACAAGTCACCAGGGTGCAAGGTAGAAATGCCCGCATCTCCCGATTTGGAAAGGTGTTACTATGCAACAACTCGTTGATGCGTTTTCCCGCAAATTTTTTCTATTTACGTCTTTCAATTACAGACGTGTGTAATTTTCGTTGTACTTATTGCTTACCTAATGGTTATAAGCCTAACGGTCATAAATCATTTCTTTCGTTAGATGAAATCAGCAGACTGACACAATCTTTTGCCGCGTTAGGGACAGAAAAAATTCGCCTAACAGGTGGTGAGCCTACAATGCGTCGTGATTTTACTGATATTATCGCCACGATTAAAGACAATGCATCTATCAAAAAAATCGCGGTAACCACTAATGGCTATCGTTTGTCTAGAGATGTTGCACAATGGCGTGATGCGGGGTTAAGCGCAATTAATGTGAGTGTTGATAGCCTCGACCCTCGCCAATTCCATGCTATTACTGGGCAAGATAAATTTAGCCAAGTAATGGAAGGTATAGATGCTGCATTTACAGCGGGTTTCGAAAAAGTAAAAGTTAACGTTGTGCTAATGCGCAATGTAAATGACAAAAACCTCCCTGATTTTCTTAATTGGATCAAAGACAGACCCATTCAACTGCGCTTTATTGAATTAATGGAAACCGGTGATGGTAGTGATATATTCAACCGTTTTCATTTGTCTGGTGAAGTGATCCGCCAGCGCTTACTCAATGAAGGTTGGTTGCAAATTCCTCGCGCTCGTAGTGACGGGCCAGCTCAAGTATTTACCCATCCTGATTATCAAGGTGAAATAGGTCTTATCATGCCTTATGAAAAAGACTTTTGTTCAACTTGTAACCGTTTACGCGTTTCAGCTATTGGTAACCTCCATCTTTGCCTCTTTGGTGAAAATGGTATTCCTTTACGTGACTTACTTGCTGATGATAGTCAACAAGAAGCATTACAACAGCGTATTCAGGGGGGCCTTCTTCATAAACGAGAAACCCATTTTCTTCATCAAGGCGATAGCGGTATGACACCGAACTTATCTGTTATTGGTGGATAGTTTTTCGCTCTGTTATTTCGTTAATTTCAGGAGTTGTGCATGTCTCAACTAACTCACATTAATGCTGCCGGTGAAGCCCACATGGTGGATGTTAGCGCTAAAGCTGAAACAGTGCGAGAAGCACGAGCTGAAGCTTTTGTTGAAATGTCAGCAGAAACATTAAGCATGATCACCGAAGGTAAACATCATAAAGGTGATGTATTTGCAACCGCAAGAATTGCTGGTATTCAAGCCGCAAAAAGAACATGGGAGTTGATCCCATTATGTCATCCGCTGTTATTAACTAAAGTCGAAGTGCGTTTAGAGGCTCTCACTGGATCTAACCGTGTACGCATTGAATCTGTTTGCCGTTTAACGGGGAAAACAGGGGTTGAGATGGAAGCCTTAACTGCGGCATCGGTAGCAGCGTTGACGATTTATGATATGTGTAAAGCCGTTCAAAAAGATATGGTGATAGGGCCTGTACGCTTATTAGAAAAAACAGGTGGCAAATCAGGTCACTTTAAGGTGGAAGCATGATTAAAGTTCTCTTTTTTGCTCAAGTCCGTGAATTAGTAGGTGTTGATTCTCTTGAATTAGATTGTGAATACCACACCGTCGACGATTTACGCAAAGTATTAATCACCAAAGGTGAACGTTGGTCACTCGCGTTAGAGGATGGCAAGTTACTCTCTGCGGTAAACCAATCCTTTGTTCAAGGTTCTCACGTGATTAATGATGGTGATGAAATCGCCTTTTTCCCACCTGTTACAGGAGGATAAGATGAGCGCATCAACGCGTATTTCAGTACAAACTGAAAATTTTAGTGTGGGTGATGAATACCAATGGCTTTCAGAGTGCGACAGCGACGGTGCTGTTGTGACCTTTACGGGGAAAGTTCGTAATCATAATCTTGGTGATGAAGTGAGTACACTCACACTTGAACATTATCCGGGAATGACTGAAAAAGCACTGACAGAAATTGTGAATGAAGCACGTTCTCGCTGGCCTTTGCAGCGTGTCAGTGTTATTCATCGTGTAGGAACTTTGCATATTGGTGAAGAAATAGTGTTTGTCGGTGTCACCAGCTCTCATCGTAATAGTGCCTTCGAATCCGCTGAATTTATTATGGATTTCTTAAAAACACGCGCACCATTTTGGAAAAAAGAAGGGCTTTCTGAAAATAATGATAGATGGGTTGATGCACGCCAAAGTGATTATGACTCGGCTGAGCGTTGGGAATAAATCAGCACTCTTAATTAAATACTACATTACTTTACCTAAATTTATTTTATGGTGACATTTCATACAGTTTATTTCATGGAAATGTAAAATCAGTGTGATAAAATTAAATTCTAATGAGTCCATAATGGACTCTTTACTGAAATAAACGTTATTATTAAATCTAACGTTATCACTATGATTAAAGGGTAATCATCATGGATCGATTTTCACGTTCAAATGATTCAATCGTACAGCGTACAGGTTCTGGCCTACAAACCTTTATGGCTCAGGTTTATGGTTGGATGACGGTAGGTCTGTTACTCACTGCGTTTGTTGCATTCTACGTGGCATCAAGCGAAGCATTATTAACAATGATTTTCTCGAGCAAGATTGTCTTTTTTGGTTTGATCATTGCTCAATTAGGGTTAGTTTTCGTGTTATCTGGTATGGTTCATAAAATGAGTGGCGCAATGGCAACCTCATTATTTATGCTCTATTCCGTGCTAACAGGGGTAACTATCTCAAGCGTATTACTGCTTTATACCGCATCTTCCATTGCGAGTACCTTCTTTATTTGTGCGGCAATGTTCGGTGCATTAAGTATTTACGGTTACACCACTAAGCGTAGCTTAACAGGTATGGGTAGCTTCCTGTTTATGGGGCTTATCGGTATCATTATTGCGTCTATCGTGAATATCTTTATGCAAAGCTCAATGATGAGCATGGTTATCTCTTATGCAGGTGTGTTGATTTTCGCAGGTTTAACGGCTTACGACACACAAAAATTAAAAGATATGGGTAGCGAAATTAACCAAGAAGATAAAGAAAATATGCGCCGTTACTCAATTATGGGTGCATTAACGCTTTATTTAGATTTCATCAACCTGTTCTTAATGTTACTGCGTATTTTAGGCGACCGTCGTTAATTTTAGCGATATAACGTTGATAGACGCTGTTTAACCACAGTATAAAAAATAAACCCCACAACGTATAAGTTGTGGGGTTTTTTTTTATTGAATAGTTTAATTGTTGTTTTAAGCAATCTTCCGTTGGAAAAGATAATAGGCAATGCTACCCGTTCCGACTGTAATGACCAATAAAGGCCACAAACTGTGCCATATAACAGTGATGTCAGCATTTTTAAGGTAAATCTGTTTTGTGATATCAGTGAAATGACGAATTGGATTTATCCATGTGGCATGTTGTAGCCAAATAGGCATATTTTCTACGGGGGAAATATAGCCAGATAATAACACCGCAGGCATCATAAACACGAAAACACCAATAAAAGCCTGTTGTTGTGTTGAACTTAATGCTGATATTAATAAACCAAACCCTACTAGCGATAAGCCATAAATCAACATGGTAAAGTAAAACAGCAATAATGAGCCAGAAAAGGGAATTTGATAACCAAATATCCCAATAATTAATACGATGGTGCCTTGAACAGCGGCCACAACCATTGCAGGAACTGCTTTACCGACAAAAATTTGCCATGTTGATAGGGGGGAAACTAACAGCTGATCTAATGTACCTTGCTCACGCTCTCTAGCAACAGAAAGTGAGGTAACTATCATTACGCCAATGGTAATAATTAACGCAACTAAAGAAGGTACAATAAACCATTTATAATTTAAATTCGGGTTATACCAATTGCGAACAATAAGTTCTGTTTTATTCAGTAGAGAAGGTGTATTGCCTGCTAATTCAGTTTGATAGTTTTGTACAATTTGCTGTACATAATTAGCCGCAATTTGCGCACTATTAGAATTTCGACCATCTAGGATTAATTGCAATTTCACAGGAACACGGCTTTCTAAATCGGCACTAAAATTTTGTGGAAAGCGAACTAATAAAAGCGCTTTGCGGTTATCAATAGCTTCTTTTATTTCATGTTCATTTTTAAGCAAAAGAGTCTGAGAAAATGCACTTGCTTTGGCGATACGTTGGGTTAACTCAATAGATTGTTTACCATTATCTTCATCAAAAATGGCAATAGAGGCATTGGTCACATCTAACGTCGCAGCAAAAGGGAATAAGATCATCTGGAAGATGACCGGCATGATTAAAATAATACGCGTTTGAGGCTCTTGTAATAATGATTGTAACTCTTTCATTATCAGGGTGAGAAGGCGATAAAACATAAAGCTCTCCCTTTAATCTAATCGACGACGTGTTGCTAACGCCGTTAATCCAATAAAAAATATCGCCGATACAATCAATAGCCACATATCTAGCATCAATATCAACGGAATATCACCCGCTAAAAATAGCGTTTGCAAACTGCTTACAAAATAACGCGCGGGAATAAAATAGGTCACGACTTGAATAAAGATAGGCATGCTATCAATTTCAAAAACAAAGCCTGATAACATAATGGCGGGCAAAAAAGCCGCATTTAACGAAATCATTGCCGCATTAAATTGATTACGCGTTAGCGTGGAAATAAGCAATCCCATACCTAAAGCAGTCGCTAAAAAGAGCGAGGTGATCCCGCCTAAAATCCATAACGATCCTCGATAAGGCACGCCAAGCACAAACACCGTAACGACCATACATAACACCATGACAAAGCTACCTAACACTTGGTAAGGAATAAGCTTTGAAAGTAAAAGTTCTGTGCGTGTAATTTGAGTGGAAAGAAGGGCTTCCATCGTACCTCTTTCCCATTCGCGGGCAATCACTAACGAGGTAAGAATAGCGCCAACGACTGTAATAATAATCGTGACAGCCCCTGGAATAATATAGTGCTGACTTATTGCCGCAGGATTAAACCAATAACGAGGTTCTATTTCAATTAATGGCGTAGTATCAATTCCCTTACTGATAGCTTGCTGCTGCAACCAAATTTGCCACACGCCTTTGGTATAAGCCTGTACAAAGTTTGCCGTATTGGGCTCACTGCCATCAGTGATCACTTGAATGGGGGATTGAGTATCCTGACGAGCCAGTAATTCAGCAAAATTAACAGGAATAACGACAATACCTCTAATTTGCCCCGCCTGCATTTTATCGATTAATAATTGTCGATTATCGCTAATAGTTGCATTGATATACGGTGAATTGGTGAAGGTGTAAACAAGCTCTTGTGCTGGTTGACTTTGTTGATTAGTTAAAATACCAATATTTAATTTGCTTGAATCTAAATTAATGCCATACCCAAAAATAAACAGCAAAGTAAGTGGAATAACAATCGCAATTAGCGCACTACTGGGATCACGAGTAATTTGCTTTGTTTCTTTTAAACACAGTGCGTATAAACGTCGCCAAGAAAAGCGAGCATGAGATGATTGAGCTGAATTATGCATGTTTTTCGCTCCCTTTATCATTTTCACTTTCAAGTTTTTTATCGTAATCCAGCACTAAACCAATAAAGGCATCTTCCATTGAAGGGGTTGGATTATCCTCACTGGCAACCATTTTTTTGAGTGAATCTGGTTCGCCTGCCGCAATGATTTTTCCTCGATAAACTAAACCAATGCGATCACAATATTCTGCTTCATCCATAAAGTGAGTGGTAACCATCACGGTTACTCCTTTATCAACCATGCCATTAATGTGTAGCCAAAATTCTCTACGTGTTAATGGATCAACGCCTGATGTAGGTTCATCTAAAAAGAGAATATCAGGCTCGTGCATTAAAGAGCACGCAAGGGCAAGGCGTTGTTTATAGCCTAAAGGCAAGGTTTCAGTGATTTGATTTACCATGGGTTGTAAACCAAAGGCTGTGATCATATCGTTGATTTTATTGTGTTGCTGTTTACCATGTAAGCCATAAACACCAGAAAAGAATTTCAAGTTTTGTCCCACTTTAAGGTTGCCATAAAGTGAGAATTTTTGTGCCATATAACCTAAATGTTGACGCGCTTTCCCTGAGCTTTCTTTCAAGTCCATACCAAGCACAAGGGCTTTACCGCTAGTGGGAACTAATAAACCGCACATCATTTTAAAGGTTGTCGATTTACCTGCACCGTTAGGACCCAATAAGCCAAAAATTTCACCACGTTTAACTTGGAAATCGACATGATCGGTCGCAGCAAACTGCCCAAACATTTTGGTTAACTGTTGTGCTTCAATCACGGTTTCATTAGGTGCGGGAGGGATCTGAGGCATAATTTCAGCTAATTCAGACTTATGAGAAGGGCCGCCTCCTAATAAATCTATAAAAGCATCTTCAAAGCGAGGTGTGGCAGGAATAAGCTTCGCATCAGGTTTACCCAAAGCACTTAATAATTCAGTTTGATTACTCTGTTTTTTCAAGATCAAACGAACGGATTGCCCTTGAATAACACCATCAGTGACTTGAGGTTGAATAATTGCTTGTTGCAATACTTTTCTACGCTGATGACCTTCAACATTAAGTAGAAAAGAGCGACCTACCATTTTTGCGGTTAAATCTTGAGGGATACCACTATAAAGTAGTTCTCCTTTGTTAAGTAAGAGAATGTTTTTACATTGTTCTGCTTCATCAAGATAAGAAGTGCTCCAGAGGATCAACATGCCATCACTGGCCAAAGCATGCACCATTTGCCAAAGCTCACGGCGTGCAATGGGGTCGACCCCAACGCCGGGTTCGTCAAGAAGCAGAACTTTAGGACTCCCTAATAAAGTACATGCAAGCCCAAGCTTTTGTTTCATTCCGCCGGAAAGATTACCTGCAAGGCGAGATGTAAAGCGAGTGAGATCGGTAAAGGTGAGCAATTGGTGATAAACTTTCTCTCGCTCCTCACCGATGACATTTTTTAAGTCAGCATAAAGATTAAGGTTTTCTAAGACCGTTAAGTCTTCATAGAGCCCAAATTTTTGTGGCATATAGCCAAGAATAGCTCTAACATCGACACTCTGTTTTTGCGGATCCATTCCTAAAATACAGATATCACCAGCATCCGGTTTTAATAAACCAGCAAGCATACGCATTAAGGTTGTTTTGCCAGCCCCATCAGGACCAACTAACCCCCGTTACAGAGCCACCTGTGATGGTGCTGTTAATGATGAAACCGCGGGGCTTTCCAGTCCTATAAAGCGTTTCTCAACATCTTGAAGTTTGATGGTGTAATCAGTGTGTTCCATTTTGCCTCCCACTTAATGAGTAGGTGCAAATTTTAAGGTAACAGGCATTCCTTGGCGTAATGTGTCATCGGCATCCGTCACAACCACTCTGAGGCGATAAACTAAATCGGTTCTTAACTCCGGTGTTTCAACACTTTTTGGGGTAAATTCGGCGGTGGGTGATACAAATCCAATCGTACCGTGATAAGGCTTATCTTTACGTCCATCGGTATATAGATAAACTTCTCGATTAGGCACAGCTTCGCTTAAGTGAGTTTCACTGATATAAGCTCTGACCCAAACGGGATTGGTTAATGACACGGTAAATACAGGGCTTCCAGCAGATAACATCGTGCCAGGCTCTACAGCGCGAGTTAGCACAGTACCTTGTGATGGAGAGAGTAATTGTGTGTCTTGGAGATTTAACTCAGCTTGTGCAACGGCGGCTTTAGCTTGCATAACTTGTCCTTTTGCCGCATCAATATCTTCTTTTCTATAACCATTTTGATACTGATTTAGCTTATCTTGCGCTGCTTTTAAGGCGGCTGCTGCTTGATTGCGATTATTTCTTGCGCTATCTAAATCGTTGGCTGAAATGACTTTTCGGTTAGCAAGATCTCGCTGACGTTTATAAAAATTATCTGCGTATCGCCAAGCAGCTTGTTTTAATGACACATCAGATTGAGCTTGCGCGATTTCTTCAGTGCGATATCCCGCTTCCATTAAAGCGAGTGAAGCAATGGCACTATCACGCTCACCATAAGCTTTATTGAGTGCATTGCGATAGGGGGCATCATCAAGCTTGCCTAATAATTGCCCTTTTTGCACAGGAGCACCTTCATCAACTTGTAGTGTGTCTAACCTTCCAGCCACACGAAAACTAAGATTAACTGTACGTATATCGACATTGCCATAGAGTACTAATTCAGACTCTTTGTTTTCTTCGTAATAATAGATACCTGCAACAATACCGATAATAATCATTAAGATAATAAAACAAACTGACTTTTTTTAGTTTTCATAATAACTCTATTTATGCATGATGAGTGTTAGTGTAAATCTCTCTTAATCCGTTGAGTAATAAAGTAATATGCGTTTTTAAGGTGTTGGAGATAATCTGATACTCATTTTTACCAATTCTATCCCATCCCGTTTGCCTTAGGATCGTTTCCCTCACTAAACGAAATGATAACACTTCTCCCAATATAGCGTGAGTATGTAACATCGTTGTAGGCAGAGCAGCATCTAAACCAATATAGATGGCTAATAGTTTGTTTACACGCGTTAAAAGAGGCGATAACGCTTGCTGGTGGATCAAGGAATATGCTTCGGTTGGAACAAGCTGTTCCCTTGCCATAATACGACTAAGGTGAATATTTTCTTTATCAAGCACAAGGCGAGCATATTGTAAAAAACTATCTGTGATAAGCGTTTGCAGTAATGGGAGGTGTTCTGCTGGGTTAGGTTGTTCAAGAAATTCGTCAAGAATGACCACCGTTGGTTCAAAATCAAGGCGAATAAGATCAGCAATATGCTGTGCAACGGCAAGATATAACCCTTCTTTGGAACCAAAATAATAAGCGATAGCGGCAATATTTTGTTGAGCAGCTTGTGCAATTTGGCGTGTTGTGGCGGCATCGGGCCCATTTTTACCAAAGATCTCACATGCCGCTTCCAATAATTGTCGTTTTGCTAGTTCACCGCGCGTCGTCTTCTGTTGGGTGTCTGACATGATAGAAGATACCTTACTTAAGTAAAATGTAACAAAACCAATGATATTAAAAACAGCGATAACAAGGCATATTATATTAGATGATATTGAACAATAGGGGAAATTTGTGATAAATAATCGAATAAAGATGATATGTAATAAAAAAAGTGCAATCTATTATTGAAAATTATTTTTGTATTCTGAATATAGCAAAAACTGTTAGAATAGGGATTATTAAGTTAACCTAATAAGGTTCATTCTCTTTCATCACTGTCTATACTTAAAAATAATAGTACCTATATAGCAATAATGCTTATAGATTGACAGCGTAAGAAAGCCCGTCATTTTTAATTTCAATCACCGTGTTATACGTTCTGGTTGTAGGAGACTACTGTTTTGACCGATTTTACATCGCTTGGTTTAAGTGAGGCGCTTCTCCGCGCTATTGATGAACAAGGGTATAAAACCCCAACCCCTATTCAACAGCAGGCGATTGAGCCGATTTTGGCGGGTAAAGACGTATTAGCGAGTGCGCAAACCGGTACAGGTAAAACAGCAGCTTTTACATTACCAATATTGGAAAAATTATCTCAATCAGCAATCAAAATAAAAGGTCGTCAACCTGTTAAAGCGCTAATTTTGACACCAACGCGCGAGCTTGCGGCTCAAATTGCTGAAAATGTAAAAGCGTATAGCCGTTATATTCCTATTCGTTCATTAGTTGTTTTTGGTGGTGTGAGCATTAATCCACAAATGATGAAGTTACGTGGTGGTGTTGATGTATTGATTGCAACCCCAGGACGTTTACTCGATCTTGAACATCAAAATGCGGTTGATCTTTCTCGCGTTGAAGTTTTAGTGCTTGACGAAGCTGACCGTATGTTAGATATGGGCTTTATCCACGATATCCGCCGAGTGATTAGTAAATTACCGAAAAAACGCCAAAACTTACTGTTTTCAGCGACGTTCTCTAAAGAGATCACGGGTCTTGCCAATTCGCTCTTAAATGATCCAGTGAGTATTTCTGTTGCCCCAAGAAATTCAGCTGCTGAATCTGTCGATCAATATGTCCATTTAGTTGATAAAAAGCGCAAAACCGAACTGTTATCACATTTAATTGGTTTAGAGAATTGGTCACAAGTCTTGATTTTCACCCGTACTAAACATGGTGCAAATAAACTTGCTGAACATTTAAATGCAGATGGTATTAAATCAGCAGCTATTCATGGTAATAAAAGCCAAGGTGCAAGAACTCGCGCATTAGCTGATTTTAAAGAGGGTAAATTAAAAGCATTAGTTGCAACAGATATTGCCGCTCGAGGTCTTGATATTGACCAACTGCCATATGTCGTCAATTTTGAATTACCACAAGTAGCAGAAGATTATGTGCATCGCATTGGTAGAACGGGTCGTGCAGCTGCAACGGGTAAGGCAATTTCGCTTGTTTGTGTTGATGAGCATGGTTTATTAGCGGATATTGAACGTTTATTAAAACGCGAAATTCCACGTTTAGCATTAGAAGGTTACGATCCTGATCCATCCATTAAAGCTGCGCCTTTGCATAAAAAAACCTAAGAATAATGCACCGCGTAGAAGTGGGGGGCGTGCTGATATTCGTGGTAAAGACAATCGCAACAACAGTCGTAAAGACGGCGATAGCGAAGGTAAAGCGTCTGGACGTAATAAAAGCAAAGAAAACTACCGTAATAAAGATGGCTCTCGTACCGGAAAGTTAGGGCCTCGTCGTTCACGTAAAAGTGATGAAGGTAGTGATAATCAAAGCCCTTGGTCAAAAGCTAGAAAAGAGTTTTGAGGTTAAAAAGTGCGAGTTCTATTAGCGCCAATGGAGGGGGTTTTAGACCCCCTTGTGAGAGAATTACTTACTTCAATTAACGATTACGATCTCTGTATTACCGAGTTTGTAAGAGTTGTCGATTCATTACTACCAACAAAAGCATTTTATCGTTTATGTCCTGAATTGCAGACAGAAAGCCGTACGAAAAGTGGTACACTGGTGCGAGTACAATTATTAGGACAACACCCACAATGGTTGGCTGAAAATGCTTTTAGAGCTGTTTCTTTAGGCTCTTGGGGGGTTGATTTAAACTGTGGATGTCCTTCAAAAACAGTTAATGGTAGTGGTGGTGGTGCTTCACTTCTAAAACAGCCAGAAACGATTTATCAAGCAACAAAAGCAATGCGTGATGCAGTGCCTTTAGCGTTACCTGTTTCTGTTAAAGTGAGACTTGGCTGGGATTCATCAGCATACAGTCATGAAATTGCAGATGCGGTGGTACAAGGTGGTGCTACGGAAATTACCATACATGGTAGAACAAAAGAAGATGGCTATAATGCTGAAAAAATTAATTGGCAGGCCATTGGTGATATTCGTCAGAGGCTTTCAATCCCTGTCATTGCTAATGGCGAAATTTGGAACCGTGAAGACGCATTAGCCTGTTTAGCGACAACAGGTTGTGACGCGATAATGATTGGTCGTGGTGCAATGAATACCCCGAATTTAAGTCGTGTTGTAAAAGGCATAGAAGCTAGAATGCCTTGGCTAGAAGTGATTGAATTATTAAAGCGTTATGTTCGCTTAGAAAAGCGCGGTGATACGACGATTTATCATGCATCACGTATTAAACAGTGGTTTAGCTATTTACGCAAAGAATATCCAGAGGCAGATGAGTTATTTAGGCAAATCAGAACATTAAAAACATCCCCAGAAATTGCGGTCGCAATAGAGGCGTTGTAGTTTAAAATAGGCTTATTTTTTGCGTTTTAAGCAATAATTTTTCTATTTATCTTAAATATGATGTTACTTATCTCCAATAATTGGAAAAAAATAACTATTCCGACTTACACTCAATAAGTAACATTTTTTAGGTATGTTGTTTTATATCATGACTATTCTAGGGGGAAATATGGGAATTCTTGCTTGGATCATTTTTGGTTTGATTGCGGGTATTTTGGCGAAATTCTTAATGCCAGGCTCTTATGATATTGGTCTGATATGGACTTGTATTTTGGGTATTGTGGGTGCGGTTGTTGGTGGTGCAATTAGTAGCTTCTTTGGAAAAGGTAAAGTGGATGGCTTTAACTTTGGTAGTTTTGTTGTCGCTGTCATTGGTGCCATTGTCGTGCTCTATCTTGCGAAAGTATTTGCAAGCTAATACCTTCATATCCAATAGATACTGATAATAAACCCGCATAATGCGGGTTTACTTTTTCTAATGCAAAACGCATTCAATTAGCATTCACAAGGAAGGGCACTTTCAGCCCCCCACTGCGCCCAAGAACCATCATAAAGCGCGATAGATTGGCAATCCAATACCGTTAACGCTAAAAATAAAATCGCCGCCGTCATACCAGAGCCACAAGTGACAATAATGGGTTGTGATAAGTCAACATCGGCTTGTTCAAAAATTTGCTTTAGCTCAGCCTTGCTTTTCAATTGCCCATTAACAACAAGTTCATTCCACGGAACGTTTTTACTGCCAGGAATGTGCCCTCTGCGTAAACCAGGACGAGGTTCTGGTGCTCTGCCATAAAAACGATCTGCGGAGCGAGCATCAATCATCTGCTTTTGTTTTGTCTCTAAATTATCAAGAAGTTGCTGCTTATTAACATAACGTTGTGCATCACGTTCGACAATAAAAGGAGACTGTGTAGGTACTTTAATTGCCTCCCCTTGTTCTGTCGCAAACCCTGCTTCAATCCATGCGTGCAAACCACCAGCAAGAATGCGCACATGACGACAACCTAAGGTTGTTAATGTCCACCAACCTCTTGGTGCCGAGAATAAATTGCCTTGATCGTAAAGAATGACAGTCGTGGTATTAGAGATACCTAATTGTGTCAGTGTTTCTGAAAACAATGCATCAGAAGGTAGCATATGGGGTAATGATGTTGTTTTATCAGCGACCTCATCAAGATCAAAAAAATGGGCATGTGGAATATGGTTTTTTAGGTAAAGTGCTTGATAATCAATATCTTGAGTTGGCATTGGTGCACTTACATCAAGGATCACAAGATCAGCGTTATCTTGTTGTTCAAATAGCCATTGGGGAGTAACAAAGTAATCGTATTCCACGGTGCAACCTCATTTATTTAGCAGAAGGTGAGCTGTCTGGGATAGCTGGAAATTGCTGGGTAGGTGAAGTTTCAGGTTGTGTTTGCTCTGTTTCTACGGGTGTCGTGGAGCGTGTATAGATATTTAAGCCCGCAAGAAAAACACCACCGATAGAACCAAAGGCAAGTAGTGCGATAATAACAATAATTATTTTTTTTCATAATGTTCATTTGCAGATGAATGTTACGTAAAAGTATATCGAGATATGAAGTTGAAACAAGTAATAAGTCGGTTTAATCGACAAATGATAGTGGCTAAAACGTCAATTTTTTTAGGTAAAAAAAAGAAAAATAGAGAAAGAAACAGGCT